>JAHEEB010000300.1 GCA_024640925.1 Bacteroidota bacterium
CTGATCTTCTCATAGATACGACGAGCCTGGGTTTCTGTTTTATATTTAATCTCAGAGCCTTCGGGTGGACTTATTAATACACATTTCCCGGTTGTATCTTGTACATTCAGAATAAATTCTCCTTGTGTTCCTCCTATTTTAGGAGGTTTAGGGGCATCGTCATCAAAATAATAAACGCATACTTCTTTTCTATAGTCACGCTCCAGTTCTGTTTTATAAAATATCTGATGAATGGCAAGGATTTCATCATCCGAATTTCCTGCCTTTTTCACAGGTAGTTTTACAATTTTAAAACCAAACCCTTTGTGTGTTTCAAAATCGCGATATGAATTAATATTGCTGCCTGTTTCAATCAGGACACTTAATTCTCCACTTGTAATTTCGGGGGTTTTATATCCTCTAAAGCTTTTGAAAATGAGATCTTCGCCTTTCGAGTCAAAAACCTGATATTCGAAACACTCTGTTTCCTGTTCAATCAAACTTCCGGCACCTTTAAGCTGTAGTGAAAGAATAAAACTGTACAGAACCTTATCCCTCTCATTTGTTGAGTTATACCTGCTGCAACTTTCTGCAAGCACAACCGGACTGGGTTGTCCAATAAGCAGTTCAACAACAATAAATCCATAAAGTTGCGGATATTCAGCTGAATCCTCACCCTGATTCTGGTAAGTCATTTTTCTGTAATTGGCATCGCTGGATAAAAAGGAACATAATCTTTCATAACCAGTAAGAGAAGATTGTTTGTCTGCAAAGATTTCAGCACTCTTAAGAATATTGACTTTTTCAGAATTTTGAATATAAAAAATCCATCCGGTTTCAATCTTCTTTACTTCAAAATTGCATAGTTTGTAACATCCGTTGTCTTCTATCCCCAATAAGTGAGACACGCGTTTTTCATAACCCGATATATTGGTTCTTTCTGAAATAAAATTATATAGAACTATATCGAGTTCATTGGAAGTCTTATAACGGTTGCAACTTTCTGCCAGTATAACCCCACTGTTTTTTCCCTTCTGTAAAACAGAAAATCCATATAGGTTCGGATATTTTTCTGAATCCTCACCCTTATTCTCATAGGTTATCTTGCTATAACAAGAATAGTTATTTAATAAGGGACTTACTTTTTCATATCCTTCATAGGCTGATTGTTTATCAACATAAAATTCAGTACTATATAAAATTTTCTCTCCTGCTGAATTTAGAATATAAAAACTCCACCCTGACTCGGACTTATTTATTTCGAACCGGCAACCGGGTTTCTGTAAAATATTAAATGCTTTACCTCTGTTGCGGCTTATTTCAGGATAATCGCTTAAAAAATTTCTCTTGTCGTTAAGTATTTTCTCCTTATAGTTGTCTGACTGGAAATATTCGAACGTTAGTGCAGCGTAACTGGTAAATGATTCGGAAAAACGGGCAAGCAAATGATCCAGAAACCTGTTTTTACGGTCTGAAAATGTTTCTGCCGATTCGGCAATATATTTCAGGTATCCCGGATAATCATCAGGAATGGATCCATCATTGCAATAAGATGAGCATCCATAAAAGTTCTTAATAATTTCTTCTGAACCAGGAATATCTTTAAGAATTTGAGTAAAGTAGGTTTGTTCATCGGTTGTATCATCAACGTCAAACCTTACTTTAAATAAATTTCTCAGGTTACTGAGTTGTGAAAGGTAATTGGCAAGAATCTGATCAAAGAAAAGCAAATAAGCTTTCAGTTGTTTTGCCTGTGCCTGCCGCTGAGGAGTGGGAACTTCCCGTAATCCTTCAATTCCAATACCATATAAAATAGGGAAATCGTGCAAAATGGATGTGTAATCGGCAATATCTTTATAGGAACCTTCGGGTACCGATAAATCCAGTTGATAAGGCTCAAGACAGGTCTTTGTTTTAGTAAGCTTTTCTTCGTTAAACCGTTGCTTAATTACTGTTTTGTTTGTACTTGTAATATATGGACCTTTGTATAGATTGATTTTAGACTGTTCAATGGTAATATGTTGTTTATAACCAGACGTAAGTTTTAAACACCATTCTTCGCCTCTTGTATTTGCATAACCATTTATATAGTTTACAGCAGCCAGGTTTTTAACGGCAATTACGCCTTCTACTCCCATAATAACCTGGTGTAAATCGGAAATATGCAATACTTCCTGCGGATCAAGTTTTTCAAGTTCATCTACATCGATAAAACCACGGGAAGGAATTATGGATAAACAGTTATCTTCATTGTCAGCATAGTTTGATAAAGGTCTCCCTTCAAATATTTCTTCAATTGATTTACCTTTCTCAAGCATCTCCTGCAAAGTATAGTAGCGTAAAGAAGGGCATAAGAACTCTTCTATTTTAAGAAAGATATCGAGCATAACATTTTCTGGTATCGCATCGGTAGAAATCTCAATATCGGTACAGAGGGCAATCTCCTCTTCACCATATATAATCACATCACGAACATCTTCGCATAAATTCCGATGCTGATGGAATACTTTGTAAACCTGCTCAATAGTATCTTCTTTTGAAATAATGGTACGTCCACAGGCATCGACAATCAGCTGAGAGTCAAGTTCGACATAAATATCATAAAGTCCATTAAGAATGAGCTCATTACAACTTTCGCTAATGGAATTGGTATCAGTGCTTTCTCCAGTATCAACACCACCTCCACCTGGCAAAGTATTATATGTATATGTAAGGGTTTTCTCCTGTTTATCGATATAAATCTTGGTCTGTTTCAGAGATTTTTCAAACCAGACATTTTTTACTCCTTTTATATCTAGAAAGAGTTTTCTATAATCGATAAGGGTAACAGGATTACAACCAAGAATTTCAGCTGCCGAAAAGAAATTGTTATCGGCAGGTTGATTCAATAAATTCTTTTCAAACTTGTTTTTATCCGCTAAAGTAAGCGTTAACAAATCTTTAATATCGAAGTTTGCCCGATAACCTAAGTCGGTAATTGCATAGCAAAGTGCCTCCAGAATAGTAATTCCCGGATCGTGTAAATTATAATCGGTCCACAAATTGCTACCCATTTTTTGAATATGCTCCAGGCCTAATGCCCTAAGCTTTTCAAAATCAAGGTAATCTGGAAAGCTAGATTTATTTTTTGGTATGGATACTGTTTCGGACATAAATAAGTTTTTTGCTTTATAGCTTAAAAATTATTTTGCTGAGTGTTTTGGCTTCTTGAGCTCTTCAATTTCTTCCTTCAGAGCCTTCACTTCGGCATTTAGTTCCTGTATAGCCTTAGTAAGAAGTGGTACCATATTCTGATAAGCTATTGAAATTGTGTCAGTCTCTTTATCTTCCTGGGCTGTTTGTCTAACAACCTCGGGCAAATCATCTTTTAGTTCGAAACCATCAAATCCAAATTGAGTTCCTTCAGGTGCATTTTTAATTTTTCTGCGATCCCATTTATATTGTTTAGGTACAACATGTGAACCACAGAGTTTATCAAGTGCATTTTCGATTGGCTCCAAGTCGCTCATTTTCTGAGGATCGGCAACCTGATAGGTAATAATTGAGCGGGTTTTGCCTTCTATATCCAGCTCGTATTCTTCGGGTTCTTTCTCTATTCCAACAACTCCAAAAATATGTACCTCGCCGGGGAATTTCCCTTCATTTTCAGGGAAAACACGCATTTCGGGAGCATGATGTATTTTCTTCGGATCGATGTACTCTGACCGGATACTTAAAAGGGTTTCGCTTTTTTGTTCTATCTGAATTTCGTTATTGGTGCTGTTTCCAATGTTGCCTCCCATACGAAACGAGAATCCGAAATCAGAATTTGTTATGAAAATGGCATGACGATTACCTGCACCCATTGTCAGGTAGTTTGCCTTATCAGAACCCGGACGAATGTTAATTATTGCCATGGCCGGATTAGGTGCTTTCTCATCGACATTGAGCAAAAACCTGCCACTCTTACGATGATCGGTAACCTCCAGCTTTGTTTCCGGATCGATTGTTCCAATACCAACTTTACCATCAGCCAAAATAGCCACATTGGTTTCGCCCTGGTCCAGTTTTGTATTATCCAGAAAATCTTCAGTTGAAGTTCCCTGGTTGATGCGATATCCTCCTGAAGAATTTGAAATCAAAATCGTGAGTTTATCCTTTTTCGATTTGCCATTACCCTGGTTATTATCACCGATACCAAATGCTACATATTCTTTTACAGCAGTTTTATGAGCATGGATAAGATTAACTGATGGTTCGTTTTTATGCTCCGGATTAACCTGGAAAATAATATTTGAGTCATCGGTAGCATCAATTAAAGCTTTCGGATTTTCAGTACCTATACCAACACGGGTTCGTTTGTGGTCATCAAGGAAAAGTATCATCAAACCTTTTCCTGACTGATTAATATCTGTTTGCGCACAATATTCGTCATATTCAGCGCCCTTTCTGAAAATAAAACCCCTTGGAGCATCGGAAATAAACACCGAATTTTTTTCGCCAACACCCATTGCCAGGTAATTTTTGGCTGTATCCGGATCGAGATTTATGATACTAAAAGCAGGATCTTTTTTGTCTTCGGGATTAAAAAGAAACTGACCACGGTTTTCATCGGTTATATCAAGCATACCTGCTGGTTCGGCAGTACCAATACCAACTTGTGCTAATCCGGAATTACCAGAGCGAATAGTAACCAATATGTCACCCTCTTTGGGTTTGAGATTAACTTCATCGCCTGCTTCACAATATTCACCTTTGCGGAAAACATAGGCAGAAGTATCGGTAAGAAAACTTACCTCATTATTATCAAGTCCGGTAAGATAATATGTTCGTTCGCGATCAATCCCTTCTTCTTCAGTACTCTCAAGCTGAAAAAGACTAAGAACAGGCAAACCTCCCGGCTTAGGGAATATCAGATAACGCGATTTCCCCTGCTCTGTAATATCCAGTTTAGCTTCAGGAATGTCTCCGTTTTCCGGATCATACTCCCGGCCAATTCCAATAAGATTGTACACCTGGGCAAACATTACCTCTTGTTCCTGAAATATCTTCCAGTCGCCATCGCTTTCGAGGATAATCAATTGCTGCCAGTCGCCTTTTGAAGGTGGAAGTTTTGAACAAGTTTCTTCTGTGGCAATATATTCCCAGAGTTCTCTGTTATAAATAACTACATCGCCACTATGATAAATGCGGCCCGATTTCCACCGGCCCATAAACTGGTCATCGCGTTTATTGAGTGTAGATTCTATTAAATGGGCAAAATCTTTTTCCGAAGGCCTTTTACCATTTTTAAACAGTGCTTCGAGATCTAATCTACTCATTAGTGCCATAATCGATTGGGTTTAATCAGTGTTGTTAATTTCAAAATCTTCATTAAGAGTAAGATATCCTAATGTATCTCCCTTGATGCTCCTTGCATCGTTAGTGCACGTATAATCTTCTGTAATTCCAGTAATCACAATTTTCGATTCGCAGGCAGGCACAAGAATTGTATAAGCAGAAACAGCTTCGATAATGTTAACATCATCATCAGACTGGCCATACATCATTTTAAAACCGACTACATAATCAACATATTCTTGTCTCTCGACAAAGTTGAGTATAGACGATTTATAAACCTTACCACCAAAGTTTAGCTCTGCTCCATCGCTGTATGCCCATGGAGAAAGAAACTTGATAATTGCTCTTTTCAATTCCCTTTCATAGTAAGCAATAGCTGTAATCTCCGGTTTAAACTTTACAAGTGAGGTAAATCGAATTTCCAGGTACTCCGGATTTACCACATTCAGATAATGAGATATGGATGAATTTTTTTTAAAAGATCCTACAAAGTGTGAATTTTTAGTCTCAAGGTATTCTCTTATCTCGTAAAGTCTGGCCCTGGTTACTTTTGGCTGAAGTCGATTTACCCCGGTTATTTTTGTATAATCGGGTATAACAGCTATTAGAACATGACCTGGAGCCATGGTATTGGTACCCTTGGAATGATTAATACACTTTACTTTATAGATATCGCTGAATTCTTCAAGTACAAGCCGCTCGTAA
>JAHEEB010001048.1:0-616 GCA_024640925.1 Bacteroidota bacterium
CATTTTCAAGATAATCAGTGTAGTTAATAATATCATATACATCATTTTTTACTGATACATTATTATCGCTAATATCTTCACGTCTTATTCCGGTGCAATTCCCAGTCATGGACACCCAAACACAACTTTGCTCTGTACATGGATTGACCGCATCCCAAAAAAGCAATTTATCTCTATTATTGACACTGGGAAGCATAATTCCAACAACACGTCGGAGCTCGAATCCGCTTTGGCGTTGAAAATATAGAATCTGCGCATTGGAGTATATGACACAATCCTCGATCAAACCACCGGGGGTATCGGATCCTACGTCTCCCGTAGACATAATGGCAGAACCAATCGGTATACTTCCTGCCCCATCATCGATAACGGTGTCCTGCAGAATATGCTGCATAACACATCTTCTGATAATAAAGTTTCCGGGATAAGGGCCCATTTGGACAACATCTGCATGTTGGCTGTTATATCGTTGTCCTTCGCAGTTATGATCAATGGCCGAATCGGTTATTACTATCGGGGTTGTCATTGGAACACACCAAAAAACATCTTCGCCAATTTTTGAAAAGAAACAGCGGGTTATTATTGTATTAAGCGTTCCTGATGACTCTATTCTCAC
>JAHEEB010001048.1:626-2240 GCA_024640925.1 Bacteroidota bacterium
TTTTGAGTTTGTTCCACGATTAGTCACTCCATTTCCGCAATTATTAGTAAATATGGCGCCTCGAATAAGCAAATCGCATCCCGCCTCATTCATTACATTTGCCGGAGATCCCGAAACTTTAATTGGATCATTTTTGTATTTAATAGTGAAATACTTTGATTCTTTTTCAGATGCAGTCACCCACCCCCCTTGCAATGCCCGCTCAAAAGGATTAGGCTGGTCGATTATTTCCTGACCGAATGTTGGGTTTTCAGGATTCCCGTCATATACCGAAATAGTCATCCTGGATATTTTTGGCGCTATCGATGCTCCAACCTCTAAAACCGTCCCTGCCGCAACCAGCCATTTCTGATTGGGTGTGCTAACAGATTGCGGATACAACGGGATGCTCTTTTTTGGGCTATTCTTATCAAGTCCATTATTTGAGTCACTTCCTCGTAAAGGATCAACATAAATTGTTTCACCACTTTCTGTTCTGGAAAATGAAATGTCCGGCATGCTACTGCCAAATGAAGGTATCAATGGTAGAACTTTCTGTAAAACAGGAAGCCCCTCAAAAACGGGCTTGGTTTCTATTTTTTCACTCGACTTTTCGCAAGAAATAATTGTAATACTAATAATTATGTTTGCAATAAAAAGTAATCTATTCATATATATTATTTTAATCTAATATCCAGAGTAAGTTTTTGAACTTTTTCTCGAAAGAAAGAATTAGCTTGTTTCCATTGTCAATTTTCGGAAATTAATTTTTTGTTTTTTTTAATTATTAAAATCTGCTAAAGAAGCACTGGAGTCCATAATTTTTACATTATCATGATAAATAACCCTTTTCATTATTATTGGTGCAGTTGTCGCATTTATCCAAGAGGGTTTATAAATACCTAATTTGAAATATGGGCCATTCCGGTCATTCGTAGTATTGGGCATACCATTGCGCTCCAAAACCAGTAAACCATTTTTATATACTTCCAATATAGTGTTATGTGAGGAACGCCAGCCCCATTTAATGTGAAAAACCCAGTCAATCCATTGACCCCTGTCGTTCAGATAAGAGCCCATATCTATTGGCTCCCCCGAAGATGTGTTTGTTGAAGTCAATCGGTTTGCGTCCCAATAGCGACAGAGCCACCAGTTTCCATCCTCTCGTAGTTTAAGCATCAGTGGCGGACAACCCCATTCTTCCCCAATGTCCTCGTCCGGTATATTATGCCATTGGGCTACTATCTCTTCCTTGTATTGACTATCTGGTTCGTAATTAGCAGGAATAAAAATACTAAAGCCAAACCAGTTTTCTCCTAATTGAGGCTGAGGGGAAAGCCTTAGTTCCGATCTACAATAGGAGCCAACCCTATCAAAATAGTTAAGCTCAAACCGCATACATTTACCTGATCCAAGCGGCGAAGTCATTATGGCTAATGCATCATCATTGGGCAGTTCTTTTGACCATCCATTGGCAAGGGCACCAGATTCAAAATCGTCAGAAAAACAGTTTAGGCCGGTTGTTTCAATTTCATCATTGCTGTTCACGTTGTCCTTGTCGCATCCAGCTATAATCATTAACCAAAAAAAAGTAAATGATTTAATTAATAATAAAAAAGTTTCTTTTGAATTTTT
>JAHEEB010001049.1 GCA_024640925.1 Bacteroidota bacterium
GGATATAAGCCATGTGCGATTGCTGCGACCAAAATAACCGTTTTGTTCCGGATTCTTTTTAACTTTTATTTTTGTGTCGTTTATGGAAGCTCCCTTTACCCAAATTTTACTGGAATCGTTCGTACCAAGGCCAACCTTTTCGGCAAGAACAATATGGTCTATATCATCGGGGTTAAGACAGAACAATTTGGTACAAACATGATCGACAGCAACTGGATCTGCACCTGCAATTATTGTATTAAAGCGCAACCTGTTGTATTCCTTGTCTGTTTTATATTCTTCGAGGCACATAAGAGCATCTACCACAACAAAGTCAATATGGGCAATGTTTGACAAATCAACAATTTCTTCTTCTGTCCACCGACGTTGGTTTTTATCATGGACAAGGCCGGTGTGGTAAGTTGTTCCTGCCATTTTGTTATATCCATAATAACATCCAGGGGCAAGACCTATTTGATTTTTCAGGGCATTTGTTATACCCGTATTATGAATCTTTAATACAGGAACAACAATATATACATCGGCTTCGAGAATGGCTTTATGAACTTTATATTTTCCGCCATGTGGTGCGGCAGTTGCTTTATCCATCAAATCAATTTCCACCAAACTGTCAATAGTCTGATTCAGATTACATAAAGAGACTTTCATTCCTGCAATTTCAGGATCCGCCATTAGATCGAAATATCCGGAGTTGTCCCAGACACTACCTTCGGTATTTATATCATCATTGGTCCTGGCTGAGCCTTCTGCAATTACTATATCAACATCACCATCGGTAAAATCATTTATAATTTTAATTAAGGCTTTTACTACTCTGTAGTCAGTGTTTTCTCCTGTTCCGGCAGGCGCATCTGCACCAACAAGGTTCGGTTTAATAAGAACCCTATCACCTTTGTTAATTATTCCTTCAAATCCTCCCTGCAATTCAATGGCTTTACTAACCATTTCTTCTATAAGAGTATCCGTTAATTGGTCACTTGAACGATCTATTGGTGTCGATAAATCTTTGTAGTCGGAAGGAACAATGGCCACAGTGGCAGATGCTCCGGTTACTGCATCGAACTCCGATTCGAGCCGAAAAGTGCCAGTTGCAGTGGCATTACTGCTCTTTTCAATCCAATCCCATGCCATAAGAATTGAAACAATTAAAACAATAAAAAGGATGAATTTACCCTTACCTGAGAAAAGTTCGATTTTTTTCATAACAGAGATAAATATAAATTGTAAACAGCATTTTTAATTTTTAAAGAGCTTAAATGTAAGTAAAGTTTATTAAAAAAGTTGGTACAAAAATCCCAAAAAGAGGGCTCCCACGATTGCAGTTAAAAAATAAAGTATAAAAACTCCCTTACGAAAAATGGTGGTTAACAACACAATAGTCGATAATTTAATCGCAGGTCCTGAAATGCAGAAGGCCAGAATAGCTCCTTTTCCAACTCCAAGTTCAACAAGTTCTTTCAAAACAGGGAGAGCAGCGCCACCACAAGAGTATAGAGGTACGCCGGCCACTGTTGCCAGGAGGATGGACATTTTGGTGTTTGATCCCAGGAAATCTGATATGATGTTGGCTGGAATCAACACTTTTACAAGTGCAGCAACAAAAATTCCCAACATAAAATGTTTCAGCATATACCTGGTATATCGGTATGCTTCATTAAAGAATATTGAAACAGAAAGCTCTCCTTTTCCAATTTTTTTTTCAAAGGTTTTATCGGGTAGCGATTTAAGTTCAAAACTGGCCGGATAGCGTAAAATGAAAAACCGGGCAGCAAAACCAGCAGTTGTTCCTAGTATAAATGCCGATATTACTCTAACAATTGCCATTTCGAGCCCTAAAGTTCCCTGAGTAAGCAGGAAGATTGAAGGATTGATTAAAGGAGATGCCAGCGAAAAGGCAATGAGTGGCGCCAGGGGAGTGCCCAATGCGTAAAATGAGGCAATTAAAGGTAAGGTAACATAAGCCCCCAGGGGCGAGATAATCCCCAGCAGAGAAGCAAATAATATAGCACCTGTTTTTTTGTTTTCAAAGAATTTTTTTACGGTTTTTTCCGTAAAATAGATTTTAACAAATGTGCTGATTATTATGCCAATGAAGAGATAGGGCCACAGAATCACAAACAGGTTAATAACTTCGAGTCCTACCTGCCTGGTGTGCCCATTTATAAATGAATATCGGAGAGAATACAAGAAATCGTTAAGGCTCATTTACATCAAATCTTCCCTCAAATATAAGTATAT
>JAHEEB010001050.1 GCA_024640925.1 Bacteroidota bacterium
TATCAGCTTTCTTGGACCTTTGCTTGGCATCAGTTTCGGATTCGATGCTGTTAATTCGGAACAAAATAAAGGAACTCTCAGCCGTGTCCTGTCGCAACCCATTCACCGCGATTACCTTATTAATGCAAAATTTGTGGCAGCTTTAATAGTCATCAGTGTGTTGTTCTTTGCCCTAAGCTTTATGGTCACAGGTCTTGGGCTTATCATGATTGGAATACCCCCAACAGTTGAAGAATTTATGCGAATCCTTTCTTTCGATCTTCTTAGTATAATCTATGTGGCCTTTTGGTTGAATCTGTCTATATTGTTTTCAGTCCAATTCCGCCAGGCAGCGACATCAGCATTAGCAGGTATTGCAGTGTGGCTTTTCTTTACTATATTTTTTGTGTTAATAGTCGATTTAATTACAAAAGGTGTTAAACCTCCCGCAATGGCTACTCAACATCAAATTTATCATTTTGAAGAATTAAGGTTAATCCTTATGAGGATTATGCCTAACCAGCTTTTCAATGAGGCAACACAATCATTGTTAATGCCCTCGATACGCAGTCTTGGTCCTTTAACCATGGAACAAACTTACGGAACCATTCCAGGGCCGTTGCCATTTGGACAGAGTGTATTACTGGTTTGGCCACAGGTAACAGGACTCATTGCTGCTACAATTCTTTGTTTTGTTATCTCTTATGTTTCATTTATGAGAAGGGAGATTCGTTCAAGATAAGAAACCAGAATTAGCTTAATCAACTAAGAAAATATTTTTGATAGCCACGAATGAATGAATAAAACCTGGCATTCGTGGCTTTTTTATTCTGTAAATTCTAAAATTGCTATCTTTTTAATAAGGTACGTGTTTGATAGTAATAATTTGTCAATAGATTTAACCTATCTAAATGATTAGTTCGATTGTCTATTTTTAATATGTTTTTGTTTTAATTTAATTTTAGCCATTTGTATGAGTTTTAAAACCTTCTTTCCTCTGTATCTCCTCTTATTCATAAGTATTAAGGGGTATTCTGCCAACAACGATACCAACACAACAAAAAAACCTTTGAGAATATATAATACCGTTCGAATAACATCGGAAAAACCAGTAATAGATGGTCGATTGGACGATGCCTGCTGGAATGCGGGCGAATGGGCGGGCAATTTTAAACAATGGGTGCCAAACGAAGGAGCAGATGCCTCTCAAAAGACAAATTTAAAAGTTCTTTATGACGATAAGAATATTTATGTTGCCATACGGGCTTTTGATTCTGAACCTCAGAAAATATCTCATAAAGCCGGAAGACGAGATGAAACAGCCGGTGATGTTGTAGGAGTCTGTTTCGATAGTTATCACGATTACCGGACAGGTTTTGAATTTGACATTACTGCCTCAGGTCAGAAAACCGATATGATAATAACAAATCCATGGAATGGAGATCGCAACTGGAATGCAGTATGGTCTGCCAAAGTAGGTTTCGAAGATTCGGCCTGGGTTGCAGAATTCGAAATTCCTTTAAGTCAGCTGCGATATAGCGATAATTATGAACAGGTATGGGGTATGCACTGCTGGCGGTGGATCGATCGGGTACAGGAAGAAAGTGATTGGGAACCCCAATCTTCAACCAGTCCCGGAATGCTGTACTTGTTTGGTGAAGTCCACGGAATAAAGGGAATACCAAAATCACAACGTATCGAGATAATGCCATATGCTCTTGGAAAACTGAAAACCTTTAAAAGAGAAGCCGAAAATCCTTTTGCAGACAAGGGTAAAACCTGGTATGGAAATGCCGGAATTGATGCAAAGATAGGCTTATCGAGCAATTTCACTGCAGATATTACTATAAATCCCGATTTTGGACAGGTCGAATCTGATCCATCGGTGATGAACCTCACGGCTTTCGAAACATTTTATGAAGAAAAACGCCCTTTCTTCCTGGAAGGAAAAAATATTTTCAGTTTCGATTTCGACAATGTGAACCTTTTCTATAGCCGGCGCATTGGTCATACTCCTACTTATAGCCCCGACCTGGATGATAATGAATTTATAAGTTCGCCCGATAATACTTCTATTCTAAGCGCTGTTAAACTTAGTGGAAAAACATCAAAAGGATTTTCTGTTGGAGTTCTGCAAAGTATTACAGCCAATGAACACGCAAGAATCGATTCGGCAGACTTTAAAAAGAACATTCGGGTTGAACCATTAACAAATTATTCCATTATTCGTGTACAGCAAGATTATAAGCAAGGGACCA
>JAHEEB010001051.1 GCA_024640925.1 Bacteroidota bacterium
CCCAACACTCTTTGAAGCGTCTTTTACATGAATAACCGGAGAACCTGTATGTGGTTCAATCTTAATAGCTGTATGAATCTTAGAAGTTGTTGCCCCACCAATTAACAGGGGTTTATTCACTCCTTGTTTTTCCATTTCACGGGCAAAATCGCTCATTATTTCCAGCGATGGAGTAATCAAACCGCTTAGACCGATTATATCGACATTTTTTTCTTTTGCAACCTCAATAATTTTTTCTGAGGGTACCATTACTCCCAGATCAATGATTTCGTAATTGTTGCAAGCAAGCACAACCCCAACTATATTTTTCCCAATATCATGAACATCGCCTTTCACAGTAGCTAACAAAATTTTACCAATGGCAACAGGTTTATTTCCGCCCTCAGCATTCTCTTTTTCAATAAATGGTAAAAGTACTGCTACGGCAGTTTTCATAACCCTGGCACTTTTAACTACCTGTGGCAAAAACATCTTTCCTGAACCAAAAAGATCCCCTACTACTCCCATACCATCCATCAAAGGGCCCTCAATAACATTCAGCGACCTCGTATGTTTTGAACGTGCCTCTAATACATCGGGTTCTATATAATCAACTATACCTTTCACAAGAGCATAGCTCAATCTTTCTTCAACCGGAAGAGATCTCCACTCATCCTGCTTCTGTTCTTTTTTATCTACCTGTTTAGTTGTTTCAGCAAACTCTATTAACCGTTCGGTTGCGTCTGCACGACGATTAAGAATAACATCCTCCACTCTTTCAAGCAAATCTTCAGGTATGTTATCATAAATTTCAATCATCGACGGATTCACAATTCCCATATCCATTCCTGCCCGGGTAGCATGATAAAGGAATGCTGAGTGCATTGCTTCGCGAACCATATTATTTCCACGAAAAGAAAAGGACAGATTACTTATACCCCCACTAACTTTAGCATAAGGTAGATTTTCTTTAATCCAGCGAGTAGCATTAATGAAATCTACAGCATAATTGTTGTGTTCTTCTATTCCAGTGGCTACTGCCAATATGTTCGGATCAAATATTATGTTTTCCGGAGCTACTCCAACTTCATCGGTTAAAATACGGTATGCTCTAGTACAGATTCCTGTTTTACGTTCAAAGGAGTCGGCTTGTCCCTTCTCATCGAAAGCCATAACTACCATAGCCGCACCATAACTACATATTTTAGCAGCCTGTTCTTTGAATTTTTCTTCTCCCTCTTTAAGAGAAATAGAATTTACAATACATTTACCCTGAACACATTTTAACCCGGCTTCAATTACAGACCATTTCGAAGAATCGATCATAACAGGAACACGGGCGATTTCAGGCTCTGTCATTATCAGGTTTAGAAAACGGACCATTGACGATTCTGCATCAAGCATTGCATCATCCATACAAACGTCTATTATCTGGGCTCCACCTTCAACCTGTTCCCGGGCAATTGAAATAGCTTTCTCAAACTGGCCTTCCAATATTAGACGGGCAAATATTTTCGAACCGGCAACATTGGTTCTTTCTCCAATATTTATAAAATTACTTTCTTTGGAGATTGTTAATGGTTCTAAGCCACTAAGCTTTGTCTGTCGTGGAACTTCGGGTATCTGACGACTGTTAAACTTATCGACTATTTCTGCCATGGCCCTGATATGATCGGGCCCTGTTCCGCAACAACCACCGATTATATTAACACTAGCTCCTGCAAGATATTGTTCAAGCTGAGCTGCCATCTGCTGGGGTGTCTCATCGTATCCGCCGAACTGATTTGGCAGACCAGCATTTGGGTGAGCACTTATATTAAATGGAGCTTTACGGCTCAACTCTTCAATATATGGCCTCATTTCCTTAGCCCCGAGAGAACAGTTAATTCCAACACTCAATAAATTAAAATTCGCTATTGAATTTAAAAATGCCTCAATTGTTTGACCTGACAACGTTCGTCCGCTGGCATCTGTTATAGTGCCAGATACCATTATAGGTAGTTCCGTATCCTTCTGTTTAAAAACCTCCCTGATTGCATAAAGCGCAGCCTTTGCATTCAATGTATCAAAAACGGTTTCGACCATTAAAATATCAACTCCACCATCAATAAAACCGCGAACCTCTTCAGCATAAGCAAAAGCAATTTCATCAAATGAAACTGATCGAAACCCGGGATCATTCACATCGGGCGACATAGAAGCAGTTTTATTGGTCGGACCTATTGATCCAACTACAAAGCGGGGTTTATCGGGAGT
>JAHEEB010000301.1 GCA_024640925.1 Bacteroidota bacterium
TTCGCACCATATTTTTCTGTCATCCAGGATATCGTATTCGTATATGTCTGATTTATTATATCTTTCAACGATTCAATATTTTGTGTATTTATATTATCAAACCATGGCGAATTCTTATTTTCCAACAAGTTAAAAATAGAAACCTGGTACAATGCATCGTTTTGTATAAATTGCTCATACAACTCTCCCATTTCATCTTTAAAAACATTATCAAGCAACCTGTACTGAAAAGCTTCTAGCACGGAGGGTTGAATCTGTTCTTTATCCATGGCGCAATTCCAGGTTCTCAATTGCTTATAAACACTCAACCCGGTACTATTCATCGTGGAAGTATCAAGAAGCGTAAAGAATTCAACTTTTATACGTTCTGCAAACTTTGACCGAAAGTCGTTTTGCATTGCCCTAAAATCGTTGACAGAGAGTTTATCTTTTGAATCAAGCATCTCCCTGATGCGTTCTATCCTATATGGCACAGAATACCAGGTACCAATATGATATGGGTATTCATCGTTTACTGTACGATTATTTGCTGATGAAACATATCCTCTTGATGGGTTGTATTCATAAGGTAATTCATCGAAAGGAATAAGTCCTTTCCAATCATATTCGTCGATCCACCCGGGCAATACCTTAAAAACAGCATCGCGTTTACGAATCGGGACTCCTGCACAAGAGTACATGCCTATGTTCCCTTTACAATCGCCATAGACAATATTTTGACTTATGGTTCGAAATGTTCTGAACGATTCTTTGAACTCGTTCCAGTTGTGTGCCCTGTTTACTTTATATATACTGAGAATTTCATTACTTGGTTCATCACCAACCCATCGAACGGTTAATACTTTATCTTTAATACCTTTGAACTGCGAAACCACTGGTCCCCGATGATTGATTCTATAAATCCTGTCATACGTTTTACCACTTTTACTTTTAATTTTTTCGTGAACTACCTTAAAATTTTGCCATTTTCCATTAAACAGGTATTGATTAGAATCTTCGGGATTTATTTTTTCTTCGTAAAAATCAAGATTATCAACATATGTATTTGTCATTCCCCAGGCTATACTATCGTTATGTCCGACAATAACCATGGGCTGGCCTGGTAATACAAGTCCGCTGACATTCAGTTCGCCTTCCACTACCTGGTGCATTTGTAACCATATCCCAGGAACGCTAAAAGAAAGATGCATGTCGTTTGCAACAATCGGAAACCCGTTAGCACTTTTCTTTCCGGATACTGCCCAATTATTACTTCCGCAAAAAATATCGAGACCCAGATTGTCTAGCTTGTTCATTTCTTTTATCCGGTTATGAGAAATAAGCAATGTGTCGTTCTGGTAAAAAACCACCTGTTTGTAACGTTCAAGCTGAGGAAGTATCTCGGCAAATCTTGCACTATCCAGCTTTTGTTGCAATCCGGTTAAAATAATCTCATTCCAGCCAGCTTTCAAATCCCAGGCCATAAAACCTATGAGGTTTAATGATTGATAGGGTTCCCATTTTTGAGGCTCATAGCCAAGCAGAAAAAACTCGAGAGGATAATTTCCTTTGTAATTGCTGATATATTGATTAACTCCATCGGAAAAAGCCTCGAGTGTTTCAATGATCTTGGGGGAACATGTGTCAAGAATATGTTGAGACTTTTCATTAAACCGCAAGGAGCGCATCAACAAGTCAATTTCAACGTAATCTTCGCCAAAAATTTCGGAGAGATGCCCCATGGTTGCCCTTCGAAGCAAATCCATCTGCCACATTCTCTCTTCTGCCATCAGATATCCAACAACCTTATATAAATCGGATTGTGACTTTGCAAAAATATGCGGTGTACCAAAATTATCTCTGTAAACCTGCACAGAATCAATCAGCCCGCTAAGTTGTATATTTGCCGAATAATCCGGTAACCCTTGTTTTGCCTTCTTTCTGGAATATATATAGCCAATCAGCACAATTATAACCAATAACAATAAGAAGGTATACAGGATTTTTCGCAGGTTTTTCATTGCTATATTTTTAGGTTAATTCCTTATTAATACCACGCTTTTATTTGTCAAAGCGTGTCTTAGACATTCTTTATAAATCTTTCTTCAACCTGAATTGCAAAACGACTGGTTGATGGTCGGAATATTTGAAATCACAAGGTTGTGTTTTGCAGCTTAAAATCTCAATATTTTCTGATGCTAAGAAAAAGTCGATAATAGACACACCGTTTTTCGTCTTATCAAAGGGCATGTCTAACCAACGGTCTGTGGGATTTAATGAATCATAAGCAAACTGCCAGCCCCGTTGACAAAAGTCGGCAGGAATTTTCATGAGGTGGATTGTATCGAAAACATAACCATCAATATGTGTTTTAATATTGGGTGGCGACTGGTTCCAATCGCCTCCGACAACGAAGTAATTTCCTTTCTGATCTTCCTCCATCAATAATTTTTGTAAATAATCCAATTGTTTTTTCCTGATGGATCCTTCGTCATATGCTTCAAAATGAGTGTTTATCAGAATCAATTCTTTATTACTGTTCTTAATTTTATATCTGTTAACAATCATACACCTATCGAGCAAAAACAGATTTTTAGGCCAGGAATATTGACCAGGCAGGGAATATCGTGATGATAAGGTTGGTATATATTCAGAAAAGAGCATAATTCCCGATTCTACTTTTCCCATGGGTTCCATCAGTGGCAAGGGTACAAATTTCACCTTGAAATTAAAGGCAAAAAAAGGATAATAACCAGGCAAACTCACATTTAGCTTATTCCTCTGATCGATGTTATAACTCCTTTTCGAATTAACATCAACCTCTTGCAGAAATACAAAATCGATACTGTCATTATTCTGGAGCCATTGAGTTATCATACCCAGGTTGCGGTTACTATTCATAAGGGAATCGCGCATACGAATCCCTCCGTCGTAGAAAAAATCCATGTTTGAACCAAGACCGAAATAACCGACATTCCAGGTAAGTGCAGAAAACACAACCGTATTGTCCACAAAGAATCCCTGATCCAACGAACTGATATTCTCTTTCTCCCTGGGGTTATATTTCGTAACCATTCCAATGAGGATAACAATTACCAGATACAAAACAGGAACTAATACTATTGTTATTACGCCAATTCTGAATCCTTTTTTCAAGCCAGCCATCTACAAAATTTTTAATTCATTTTCTCAACTATCTGAAGACCTCTGTTTTTTATCTCTGCACAAATTTCTGATGGTTCAATTTGTGACTTGTTAACATGAACGATGATAATAGAATCCTTTTTATTAAAATAAATTTTTTCGATAGCTTGAAGTTTAAACTGCATTTTAAGAACAGAATCGGCAATCAGACTATCGTTTAAACCTATTACCTTGTATTTGAGCATTACCAGGTTACTATCCATCTGACCTTCTGGAACGATGGGTTCACTTTTTTGATTTTTACAGGCAATAGCTGCGAAAACAATGAGGCTAATAATAAGATACTTTTTCATAGTGCAAATTTTTAATGCAAGATAGTAATTTGAACATGAATTTGCTAGTATTACTCATAACTGTATTTATAACATTTTTTCATTCTGCCCTGCATATCAAATTCCGTTTCGGCTGCGAGCATTCCGTTATTGTTGTATTGATACGAATGTGCCTCCACCTGTGATTTGTCGGAAAATACCCGGAGTATTTTTATTAACTGCCCTTCGGAATTATAAATATATTCCAGTGTATACAGTTTAAGTCCTTTCGGATTAAAAAAATCTTCTGATTTTATTTTATCTCCCTGGTATGAAATCTTCCTTTTAGTCTTCAATAAAGATTCCCCGTCATATTCATCCACGCTTATAAGTTTGCCTGTATCTATTTGGGAATAATGCCACACGACCTTTCTTGAAACCATTTCCGGGGAAGAAAATTCAATTTCACAGATAGAATTTTCTTCTTCCTTAATCTGAAAAATCGTCTTACTAATTATGTAGTCAAACTGATCGTAAAGACTTTTCTCCAGCATTCTTCCCTTATAATCATACTTATAATCAGTCCGCCCGGATATGGTTCCGGTAGGATGGAATTCCATTTCGCGCTGTGGTAATCCTGATTTAGAGTATTGATAAATAACTATAGCCTTCTTTCTTCCGGCATCATCGAGATATTCGATTTCGTTTGGGGTTCCATCCGGATTAAATTTCACATAGCGCTCGCAATAACCTTGTGGTGCACTACTCGTATTTATAACAGGTATTTTAATATCTCGTCTGTATTTAATCCCCGCTTTTGTCCGTTTGTTGCACTCGCTCTTGAAAACCTGAAATTCGATACCGGTCTTCGGAACATTAAATTGTGCTTCTGTGTCGTGGCAATAAACAATAAAAAACAAGATAAGAAACCTGGCTAATCTTTTCTTCATTTTAATGGCAAAGTATTCGAGCAAATGTAAAAAATATTAATGCAAGCTTTGTTTTAATTCATCTACAAAGTTTTCAAAGTTTTACACAATGTTCACAAAGCATTGTGTTTATAAAAAAAATGAATCTGTTTAACAAAAATTAGTCTTTGGACATCTTCATGAAGAAAGAAACATCACTTTCTTTCTCTTAAATCAATCCATAAAGCTTCGTCGTTTTTTATCAGAAGTCCGAACGGATTAAGGGCATCTTTTGAAAGTATTGTACCATTTCCTTTTTTAACAGCATCAAAAAAGTAGGGTTTACCATCTATTTCTGCATAAGCAATAACGTGATTAAACTGGTGAAGGTTAAAATATGAAGTATCAAGGATCTCCTTGTCGAATGTGCTGATCAAAACTGGATAGGCTTTTATTCCTCCGGCCTTTAGAAGGTTAATTAAAATGAAATTAATTTCACTGCTCGATCCATAATGCTTTTTAAATGGTCTGGACAGGCTTGTGTTCAGATTTTTCTTTTCAGGGAAAATTCTGTTGATGAAGGCAACAATTTTTATAGGTATTCCGCTGTTCACAAAAACCCGATAGGTACTATCCCATACCATTCGCGAGCTGACAAAATTATAAATAACAATTGCTTTTTTTTCTTCATCGGAAAAACCCGAAGTCATTTTTTGTATGCTATCATTCAAACCCAGACTGATGAGTAGCGGAGGTCCAAAATTAGACTCTTTCATCAAATCTTTGGAAATCTCATTCATCTCTGGCTTATGGTACAATATATAGCCAACATTTTTCAATGTATTGCTTTTCTCTGCCTTATCTAAATATTTATAAGATGGATCAATTGCTTTAAAGATATCTTCCATATTTGGCAGTGCAAATTTTCGTGAAGCAAAATCAAGCATTGGCTTAATATACATTCGTTCACCAGGAGTCTGATTTGAATAGGCAGGAATATGGGTTTTTACATATCTCTGCTTATTTGCCATATAATTTAAACTGCCATTTGAATAAGAAATAATTGCAACTTCAGAATCTTGCTCCGAAACATCTAAATATTCGCAATTATATACCCGGGCACTATAATCAATATACAAAGGAGATGTAATTCTCAACTCGTTGTGAATAACAGGAATTTCCTTTTGCATGAACCAGATTGGAAGATTGACCATTTCTATGGTTGGAATAGTAATTTCGTACTCAATAACAGAACCTACTTTCACATCAGGAAAATGAAAGGTAATTTCGGTGGAATAATCGGTGGAATATTCTTTGGTAAGAATCGTCTTATGTTTAAGCTTCGACTTATTCAATTTTCCATCGGTTCCTATATTTATCGTTTGAGCCCTTAAATCAAAGCTATTAGAATACTTATAATAAGTAGCCCTTGTAAGGTCGTAAAACGGAATAGTTTGGGTTGCGTATTTCAGGCCTTCTTCCGAAAGAATTTTAATCCGAAGGTGCCTCGAAAAATTAAGTAAAACTCTTCCGCTCATGCCATCGAAATAGTAACTCCCGTAATCGCATAATATCACTGCAGGAGCATTCTCATAGTTATTCAGGTTGATTTCCTCTTCGGTCAGCTTACCGTAATG
>JAHEEB010001052.1 GCA_024640925.1 Bacteroidota bacterium
TGGTAAAAACCAGTTTTATTCAAATTATTAAAAAAGCTGTCTGGTTTGTTTATTCCAGGCAGCCTTTTTTTGTAAAAAAATGCTCCACCTCAACAATGTTTTGCTCACCAGATATACATGTCTGCGCTGTTTCATTAATGTTTTATTCGCCGGAAATACGTTCCTGTTCTTCCTCAACAATGTTTTGTTCACTTGAAATATATACCTGCTTTGCCTCAACAATGCTTCGTTTCGTCATAACATACTTCAGCTGAACCTCAGGTATATATAGTGCCAAAAGAATATATGCCTGCTCTGTCCGAAAGACAGTTGTTATAATACTGACTATCGCATGCTATATCTGAAGTTCGGATAGAATGATAAGAACATATGCCAGCGCTATCAGAAAGCCATTCATTGCAAAATAAACGGACTTCAAATATACAATAAGTACATTTTTAACAAATAAAAACATATACCTGCGCTGCCAGTATGCCATTTCTTGTGGATTAAACTAAATCTGGAGTATTAGATTGAATCCAAATAACGGGGCATTGTCATTATTTTAATTCAAATTTTATTGACGATTTAAAATTTTAATAATATCTTGGTTTCGATAATCTAATAAAAACCCAAATTTTAAAATTATGCCAGTTTTAGTAAAACCCACAAGCGATGCCAGTCGTTTGAATTTGCTTAATTCAAGCCTGAATGCCAGTAAAACAGAAGTTAAATCAGGAAATCCTTATCTTTCAGAGACAACTCTCAGTCAAATCTCATCTGTTTCAGAGGAATTTGATTCCAAAATCAAAGATGAAACCGGCATGCTCGCTGAGCGTTCGAAAGAGGTAAGAGAAAAAAACGAGGCCATTGTAGCCCTCGAAGTAACAATCCGCGATCTATGGGAAGTTATCAAACGCAGGGTATACCGCAAAAACGAGCCTGCCGAAGTGCTTAATTACTACCAGCTGCCACTCGATGGCACTGTACCCAAAGTAATAACAGAAAAAGAAATTTTTACCCTGGCAGGCAAAATAATCGAAGGCGACAAGAAAGCTATAACCGCTGGTTATGCTGCCGCAGTTTGCCCTTCGGCTACCGAACTAAACGATGTACTAATTGCCGCAAAAAAAGAAGCCGATGAAGTAGCCCAGGCCGACCGGAATTATAATCAAACACAAAAAGCGCTGGCTCCCATCAGGTCGAAAGCCGACGAACTTATAACCGATATTATTGATGAACTTGAGTATAATCTTCGTAAGCTTGATCCATCGCACAAACGCCGAATAATGCGTTCATACGGGGTTACCTACCGCTATGCAGCCGGAGAATCGGAAGAAGAAGCAACAACCGGCGCAACCGAAACAAAGCAATAAGCGGTAGCCTTAACAATAAACCGGGTGTAGTTTTAATGACTACACCTTTTTTTTGAAGAAAATAAATATGGCCTTTGTCAAAAGGTGAAAGGGCAAGGATTGCAACCGGATTTTAACAAAACAATTCAATAACCTTGCATTGAAATAATTTAAACCCGGAGGGTTTGCATGTTTATAGAAAATGGCATCAACAATAGGTTCGACCCCGGCTGGGGTCGAATACCATGCAATAATCTTTTTCTATAAACATATGACCTCTCTGAGGTCTGGTTTTAAAACCGGAGAGATTAAATGTTTATAGAAAATTGGTAAAATAACCCAGACGTACAACCCTTAGGGTCGAAATCCATTTTTGAAACAATTTATATACACATTTGACCTCTGATGCCAATAAACGTTGGGGTAACTTAATCAGCAGACCTTATTATTGATACCCTTTAACTTTTCCATAAATAATAGCCAAAATTATAACCAAAGCAAACGATAAAAACCTGTATAGCCAAGAAACAACCGGCGAAACCGAAACAAAGCAATAAGCGGTAGCCTTAACAATAAACAGGGTGTCCTGGAAGTTGAAAATCGCCACGAAGACTCTAAGGCACAAAGGTTAATGTCTTAAAAATAAAAACTTTGTGAATCTTTGTGGCTTTGCCTTTGTGGCCAAATCACCCGAATATACCTTTTTGGACTTCCTCATTGGAGAACAGGAATTGCATAAAAGAATATATACAACCATAAAGCCAGCAAATTTGGCTTAGACTTTCTGTTATTTCAAAACTCCATAAAGTATCATTGAAAAAAATCCAAGCCATATACTACAAATTGTATAAACTAATGCCATCTTACCTTTTTTATAAGGATACTTTTCAAGTAATT
>JAHEEB010001053.1 GCA_024640925.1 Bacteroidota bacterium
AAATTCTGAAACGCGATGCAGCAATCTGAACAGCAAATTCGACAGGATTTATTGTTTCCTGTTTTCCATATTTCTGAGCTCTTTGTTCAAGACTTCTAACATCTTTTACTGCCATAGCAAGAGGTACTATTTTATCTGATTTATAAGATTCAATATAGGCATTATCTACACCTGTCTGGCTACATGTTTTTTGGGCATCGGTATACAACATAAAACCCCTTATCTGGTATTTAAAATAGGTTCCCTCTTTTTTTTCAGTAACAGATAAATTACCTCCATACATAGCTTTTAACTGCGCAAGACTTAACTTAACTTTACTGGCAGCAACCTGTACCCGAAACTCGTACGAGTCGCTTAAATCGGGCAAGGCACTACTGTATATTTCGGCTGATAGTAATTCGGAAGCAATTTTTTGGGCTTCGGCTTTACCGCTAACCGATTTTGCCCTATCAATATTTTCAAGGTCTGTTGATTGATTTTGAGTTTTTGTTTTTGTCCCCTGGGTAGTAGTTGTTGTTTGTGTTTTACTGGTTCCCTTTCCCTGCTGTGTTTTTTCAGTAGTTTCTTCTCTGGTTTTAATGCCTCCGGTGGACTCTTCTGTTGTTTCTGTTGAAGGATATCCGTAACCTTCTTTCGTAACTTCTCCGGTAACAGCTAATTCTTGTTGCGCAAACTGCCCCATGGCAGAATCAAAAGCAACACTATCTGTAATTCCAAGTTGATTGAGGCTGGCAAGATCTTGCTGACTAAGCTCACTAAATTTTACATTGAAGTATTTATACCATAAATCCAGATACGATTGAAAATTACCGTTAATCCCATCTCTTTGCATGAGTCTGTTTATAGTGATGGGATCGGGAATGGAATTATCCGATATATAATCTTTATATTTCTTATAAAATTCAGCATCGATATGGATTTCTTCAGAAGAGGGTGCCTGACTATCAGTAACAATATCCTGTCCGGAATATTCTATGGCTGGCACAGTAAATATGGCGATGCCCTTTTCAATTGCCTGAAGCTGTAATTCATTTGCCTGGGTCAGCTGCTGTCTCTCTTCATCCGTTTCTGCCCTTCCTGAAGCATCGTATAGCACAGAAGCCTGATCGTTGAATCGAATCATATCAAGGAAGGCAGGATGCTTTTTCTCATTCTCTCCAACATATTGAAAGATAATATCCATAAATCCGGAATATCCTTCTTTATATTTAGTTAGTGCCTCGCTTGCCTGGTCGGCAGCTGTAATTTCAAGATTCTCAATTATTGTTCCTTTTTTTTCCTCATCTATTGATTCATCCTCGTCAGTAGCACTAACCTGTAAATACGTTTCGTTGCTCTTTTTTATCAATTCGGCACCTTCGGCAATAAGACCAAGGTTCTTTTCCCATTTTTTAAGATCTTTTTCATTTAACCAATCTGTTTTATTGAGATATGAAGGCCCTTCCTGGGCAATAACAAAAACTGGCCCATGAAAACACAACAAATAAAAAAAAGAAATGAGATGAGAAAAGTTATATTTTAATGACATCTTTTGAATAATATTTTATTGATACTAAAAGTTACAAAATATTATTTAAAAAACACAGTAGTTATATTACTTTCTGGAAGTTACGATTTAGATGTAAAATATAATCTTTGTTAACTAAAACTTATAATCGGGGTTGATCAATTGAAATGTATACTCATCCATAAACCCAAGAGAGGTTTTATTCCATGATTTTTTAAGTCCTGCAACCTGGAAACCACATTCTTTAAACAGTTTCAGACTTTGAGTGTTATCTGTGCCGATATTACAATAAATCTGGTTTAACAGAAGTACATTGAATGCATAATCGATCATTTCTTTAAGAGCTTCCCTTGCGAATCCTTTGCCTCTATCCTTTTTATTACCAATCAATATTCCAACACCAGCTCTCAGATGAAAAGGTTCGAAATCAAATAAATCGATAGAACCAACGGTTTCAGTTTCATTTTTTGATTTAATTACATCTATCATCAGACGAAGTTGCCTGGTTTGATATATATCGAGATGAGCGCTTTCGATATATTTTGTCAGCACATATCTTGAGAAGGGAGATATAGTATTACTCACTTGCCAGATATTTCTGTCATTTTCCCACTTGTAAATCAAATCAATGTCTTCGGGTTCAAGGGCTCTTAACGATACCCTGGGTAAACTGCCACTCATCTTAATAGTTACTGATACTTTTAATATCACGAATGTAT
>JAHEEB010001054.1 GCA_024640925.1 Bacteroidota bacterium
ACCGAAAAAGGGCAAGTTCTATGATTTATATCCTTAAAAAGTAACAATTTTTTTATTAGAATTTCGACCATAGTTATAAGTGTTTCTTCCTTCCTGTGATTACTTTATTTGTTTTGGCATTTTTTTATTTGCCTTGGCTAATTTATCTGATACCCATTTTATTGTTACTAGTCATTGACATAATTGTTTTATTTCGTAAATTATAGATTAATTATAGAAAACAATTAAAAACGACTTTAACTTAAAATTATTTCAGAACTATTTTATTATGAACGTTTTATATGCCTTTTTAAAGTAAACAAACACCAATTAAAATTTTCACTTCTCATTTAGCTAAGCTAAACTTCATTCTTATTCTCAATTTTTATTCTAAAATGGATTGTAATTTTTAAAAAAACAGCCATAACAGTATTATAACTTAAAACACTAGCTATGAAAGTTAAGAAACTAAGTGCTCGGATTCTTTCTTTAGTAGGAATTTGTTTCATTTTTTCTATTGGTATAATGGTTACATATTCAGCAATACAAGCAAGAAACCTAACCATTGAGAATGCTAAACAAAATGCTTTAAAATCTGCCAATGATCTTTCGATAAAAATTAAATCTTTGATTGAAATTGGCTTAAATGAATCAAGATCGCTGGCAACAACCTTGTCATATGTAAAAGACACAAAAATACCGTTACTGGTAAATCGAGATGATGTTAATATTATGCTGCAGGCTTTCTTTCACAGCAACAAATCATTTCTTGGGACTTATACCATATGGGAACCAAATGCTTTTGACGAAAACGATGCAAACTTTGTCAATACCACTGGGCACGATGCTACCGGAAGATTTATTCCATACTGGACAGCAAAAGGTATTGAGCCAATAACAGATTATGAAACAAGTGATTTTTACGTTTTACCAAGAACCAAAAAACAGGAATGCATCATCGATCCTTATTATTATGAAATAGATGGGGTTAATGTGTTACTAATGTCAATGGTTTGTCCAATTATTAGAAATGATAATTTCTATGGTATTGTTGGGGTCGATTACACTATAGGAATGATACAGGGAATTGCCGAAGAGGAAAAAAATACATTATATGAAGGAAAATCAGAAGTATACTTACTCTCTCATAATGGAACATATGCTGCAAACACACTTAATAGTAAGCTTATTGGGACAATTACTGATGATAAGGCACTTCTTTCAGTATTGAAAACAGATAAGGTTGATGCAAGCTTTCAGGGAGATATTCTAAGGGTAATTGTGCCCCTTTCATTGGGAAATACAAATACTCCATGGTATGTTATAGCAACAATTCCTCTTTATTATATAACCGACGATGCAAAAGCAAGTATGTGGTTACAAATTGTAATAGGTATTATCTTAACAGCAATCGGAATGTTTTTAATATTCTTACTCATTAACAAAAACATAAAGCCCCTAATTGAAATAACCGAAATCGTTGGCAAAATTTCCAAAGGCGATTTAACACAACAAATTATTGTCCACCGCGAAGATGAGATTGGTCTTTTAGCAAATTCAATGCGGGCAATGGTCGAAAAGCTGCAACAGATAATTGGCTCTGTAATTGGCAGTTCCGATAACATAGAAGCTGCAAGTTCGCAATTGAGCTCATCATCGCAGGCGCTTGCCCAGGGAGCAAACGAACAAGCCTCATCTGTTGAGGAAATTTCAGCTACAATGGAAGAAATGGCTGCTAATATTTCAAGCAATACGGAGAATTCGAAACAAACTGAAAAAATTTCAAAAGAAGCCCTCGAAGGCATACTGGATGTCAGCAATAGATCTGAAAAAACTGTTCATTCAAATAAAACAATACTCGAAAAAATCACTGTAATTAATGACATTGCCTTCCAGACTAACATTCTGGCTTTAAACGCTGCCGTTGAGGCAGCCAGGGCAGGCGAGCATGGAAGAGGGTTTGCTGTAGTTGCTTCTGAGGTCCGCAAACTAGCCGAGCGTTCAAAAGTTGCTGCAGAAGAGATTGTTGGATTAACGAAAGAAAGCTTTAATCTGGCAAATGGAGCTGGCGAAGTTATGGTAAAAACAATTCCAAAAGTTGAAAGTACTACTAAACTTATTCAGGAAATTACTGCCTCAAGCATTGAACAGGATAATGGTGCAACACAGGTTAACAGTGCAATTCAACAACTTAATAATGTTACTCAACAAAATGCTGCCTCTGCCGAATAACTTTCTTCAAATGC
>JAHEEB010000302.1:0-548 GCA_024640925.1 Bacteroidota bacterium
CATAAGCAGCGATACAGTTACCATTGTTGGCGATGGAATTACAGAAATAACAGCTTCGCAGGCTGGTAACTTTATGTATAATGCCGCCCCTGATGTTATTCAAAATCTTACTGTTTATGCAGAGGGAAGTGTTGATATGAATTGTTTTGAAGGAATATACATTTTCCCTAACCCGGCTAATGAAACACTTTATTTTAAAGGGACACTCAATAGAACTGCCAGAATAATGATTGCTGATTCAAAAGGACAAATTGTTCTTGAAAAGCAAATTTCCGGTGAAAACGCTTTTCTCGATGTTTCTTCTTTACCATCGGGACTATATATGGTAACAATTAATGAAAAAGTTCAAAAACTAATAATAGAATAGAAAATTCTGAAAAAGAATTAATGGGAAGGCTGCCTGACTTCATTGCTGGCAGCCTTTTCTTTAATTCGGTTAATTTCGTTGCCAAATAAAAATCCCTAAAGAGTAACCACTTTAGTATCTTGGTCTTTGAGACTAGTGGCAAAGGAAAGCCACAAAGGCTCCAAGTCACGAAGAGTCACAA
>JAHEEB010000302.1:558-5953 GCA_024640925.1 Bacteroidota bacterium
GTCTCGTCCAACAAAAGTAACCCGATATTTTTTTCAACAACCCTGGCAAATCTAAAGACGCAGCCAGGTTGAGATCCGCACCATCTTAGTGTATCTTAGAGTCTTTGTCTTAGTGGCTAAGGAAAGCCACAAAGGCAACAATATTTTTGTCGATTATTTGGTGTTTTTGTGTTTTTGTGGCAAATAAAAGCAACAACATTTTGTAATATTTGCGCATTTTGAAACGAGGGAAAAATGCTATCTGGCGAAAATCCAATCGTGGTTTTTATACATTCCAGTCAATAATAACAATCCAAAACTTAAGCCATAATATATAATTATAACTATAACAGGATGTACCTGAGCTTTACCCTGGTTTTTTGATTCATACTTTTCAATTATTTTCTTATATCTGCCTTTATAATTGTAATATATAAAAAGGAGAATAACTAAAATAAGTCCAAATGGGTACTTGTATTCTTTTTTAAAATCTATTCCATTATCATACCCAATTGCTTCCAATAAACCAACAATGGTAAAAAAATTCAACGATAAACATATTGTCACATAAATTAATCCGCCCAAAACCGGACTATCATCAAAATTCCTTGAGCGTTTTGCCAACAAATATGTTTTGTAAAATAAAAAATTATAAATTCTCATCAATCCTTCATTTCTTTTTCTACCCAATTATAAAATTGATCACCCCCAGATAAAATCAGCTACACCAATTCCAATGGCCAATCCCCAACCAACAACTGGAATAAAGGCAACTCCGGTAGCAACTCCTAAAACAGCTGCTCTGGCAGTTGCACTGTAATACTCACCTTCATTAACTGCATCGTTATAAATTTGATAGCCTGTGGCAGCATAACCTCCAACAACAAGAAACTTGCCTCCAAGTCTCGCATAGTTAAGAACCTTGCATCATTATTAAATTATTAAAGGTTCTCAAATCTAATAAAATGTGAATAAAGCGACAAGAAAATGTTTACTTGGAGTTACTGATTACTGCAATTTGGTGTTATATATAACTTAGGTTTAGTGTTTTTTATTGACTTAAATATTTTTGAAAACATTAAAAAAGATTTATCTTTCAATCTTTACTAAATAGATATCTATGAAAAAGATTTTTACTGCGATATCCATACTCTTTACAATATCTTTCAGTTCTGTTTTTGCACAAAACACGAATGAGATTGAAAAGCTCAGTGAAAATCAGAAAATATCTTCGGGACTGAGTGTACGGGAAATAACCAGCACAGAAATTTTACCACATAAATTATTTGTTATTGGTAATTCTACAGCATCGGTTTATGGAGAAAGTTTATATCCACGTACCGGATGGGGTCAGATATTACAAGCTTTTTTTAATTCCGATAGCATTCTTGTTGTTGATAAAGCCATAAGCGGGCGAAGTTCAAAAAGTTTTTATACAGATGTTGCCGGCTGGCCAGTTGTGCTCAACGAAATTGGGGAAGGTGATTTTCTTTTCATCGAATTTGGTCATAACGACGAGAAAAGTGATGATACTACCAGATATACCGATCCTTACACAACTTTTCAGCAGTACCTATCTTTCTATATCGATAGCGCCAGGGCCAGGGGAGCTCTCCCGGTTCTTCTTACACCTATACACCGGAATGGCTGGTCTGGTGACCAGATAGTTGACTCTCATGGCGAATATTCTCCGGCTATGCGTGCATTGGCTACTGAAAAAAATGTTCCTTTAATTGATTTAACTCTTAAAACCGAACAATTGTTTGAAAGCTTGGGAGAGGAATATGTTACCTACCAGATATTTATGAATCTTACTGAAGGTGCATATCCAAATTATCCTTCTGGAAATTCCGACAACACTCACACACAGGAAAATGGAGCCCTTGAAATATGTAAATTAATTATAGAAGGACTAAATGAAATCAATACAAATGATACCTTAAATGTGTTAAAAAATTCCGAAGTGGACGTAAGTCGTGTAGACGCTGTTGTGGAACCCGAATTGGCTGGTACAATCTATGGTAAAGGTATTGTATCTGTTGGATCTACGATTACTCTCACTCCAACAGCCAAAACTGGTTATTTATTCTTAAACTGGACTGAAAATGATACGCTGATTTCAAGAAAAAGCAGTCTTTCCTTTTTAATGGGCAATGAACAGAGAACTTTTACAGCACATTTCATTAAAACATATAATGTAGTAGTTAAGCAAACCCCCTATTTCAGTGCAGAAGTTTTTGGCGCTGGATATTACGGTAAAGATTCGGTCGTTACCATCATGGTTTCCCCAAAAAAGGGGTACAAGTTTATACATTGGACTTTAAATGATACGGTTGTTTCTTCCGATACTGCCTATAGTTTTATTATGGGAGAATCAAATTTAACTTTTACAGCAACTTTCGAAAAGGTATCTTCTACTTTACAGGGTGAACAAGATTATGGTATAGAACTCTTTCCAAATCCATTTTCAAACCAGTTAACTATCCAATCGGAAAGGAAAATTTTAAAGGTTGAAGTGATTAATTTGACAGGTAAAGTCATTTATTCTGAGAATTACAATGCCCCAGAGGTTACGTTAGATTTATCGATGGTAACAATTACGCCACAAATTTGTATTGCACGAATAACTACCGATGAGAGGACTTTTGTTTCAAAGATTCAAAAAAAATAAAAAATGGAAAAAATTATTGCCTGTTGTGGCTTAAACTGCGCTACTTGCGATGCAAGAAAAGCCACCATAACCAATGATAATAAACTTCGTTCCGAAACAGCGACAAAATGGAGAATACAATACAATGCGCCTCAAATTTCCGATGAAATGATTAATTGTACCGGGTGCCGAGAAGCTGGAGCCAAGTTTGGGCATTGTGAAGTATGCGAAATAAGGAATTGCACAATATCGAAAGGCTTTCAAACCTGTGCTGATTGCGATAAACTGGAAAGTTGCACTATTTTAAAAAGTGTTACTCAGTTTGTTCCTGATGCCTTTGATAATCTTAGAAGCCTGAATTAATTACATTGCCTGTATTTATTGGAAAGTTAACATGAGACGCAACCAATTTTAAACATGGCACATCTATCTTGTAACAAAAATTCAAAATGCTATGAGAGTTATAATCTTTTTAAATGTTTTGGTTGGATTCTTCCTTATCTCATGTGAGAAAGAACCGGGTATTTCTGAACTAAAGTATGGAAGTCTTATTGATACAACGGTAATTTCATCAGATACCTTCAATTATAGTTTTGGATACTTTGGAGATGAGGAAGGTCTTTCAATTATTTCCTATCCCAAAAATTCGAAATCATGTGAAATCCTGAACAAAAATTGGGAAGAAAGAATTTTATGCTATATACCGCTGGATAATTTTGTAGGGACCGATTCCATAATAATTGTAACAATGAGAGGTTCTGATGGAGCTAGTTCATCAACAGAAATTGACACAATATTGATAGTGATAAAAGTCCTTGAAAATGATTTTCAAAAAAAACTTATTGGTAAATGGAACTGGACAGGCAGTTGCGGTGGATTCACCGGTGAGTGCTGGTATCCTGATGAAGATAATTCCAAGCAAATTGAGTTTGACAATTCAATGAGATTCATTGAAATAGTTAATAATTCTGTACTAAGAGATTGTCAATATGAACTTCTGGATAGCTTTATGAATGGACAAAGCCTAGTTTATAAAATCAGATTTATTAATTATTATGATACCTATTTATGGTTTTCTGAATGCAAATTAAATATTCAGGGAGGCGACTTTGTAGAAGAATATAATAGAATAAATTAACCGGAAATATTTAAAAATTCCAGTCAGTCCACAAAAATAAACTAGAACATTTTTGTTTGTTCCTATGGTATATAAGCGGTTGAAAACTATGTAAGTGGAAGTATTGGAGAGCACCAACAGAAATTGTATATTGGATTTCTACAATAATCGTGAAATGAAACATATACCTCTCATAATTATTTTCGAAATCTTCTTTTTCGTTGGTACAACCTTTTCACAAAGTAGTTCTTTAAAATTAGGCTATGGTTTTTCACCCCAGGGACAACCAAACGATTATTCTCAGATGGGAGCTTTTCTGGAAGAAGTAGCTAACACGTGTAATGGAGGAGTCATACTTGCCAATGGCAGTTGGCGCGATTCATTTGCTTCTAGTGGCAATATTCCCGCATTTCAAAATGATATTTGTAAACTTCAGCCCTTACCTTATGCTTATACAGATATGGTAGTATTTAGCTGGGGAACGCCAACAAAACCTTACACATTATTTTTAGATGTTCCCGGTGACACAGCGAGAAAATGGACGAATTCCACAGCAAAAAACTTATTTTTGAAAATGCTTCTAAATGTTGCGGATTCATTACAGCCAACCTATTTCTTTATTGGCAACGAAATTAGCATGTATTGGGAAGATGACTCTGTGGATTTTATGGGGTGGGTAGCTTTTTATCACCAGGCATACGATTCCATCAAACTGCATTCGCCCTCATCTAAAGTTGGAACAGTTTTCAATTATGAACATCTTTCAGGAAATGGCAGTCTAATAGGCTGGACTAAATCATATTGGAATTCACTGGATGCTTTTGATACCAGTAAAATAGATATCCTGGGATTAACTGTATATCCTTTTTTTAATTATTCAACGGCAAATGCTGTACCAACAGATTATTTAACTCCCATTTTTTCAAAAATGGAAAACAAGCCTATTGCCATTACAGAAACAGGTTGGCAAGCAGACTCAATACTTGCTAACTGGTTTTGTTCTCCCGGGATGCAAGTGGATTATATAAATAAACTTTTTACCATAATTAAAGGACAAAATGTAGAAGTAATAAACTGGTTGTTTTTAAACTACCTGATGGACCAAAGTACTTCTGAAAATCAATTGGCATGCAGTATTGCGTTAAGAGACCCGAACGGCAACGATTTGCCTGCTTTATCGGTATGGTTATCACATTGCAGTAATAGTACTGTGTCTATGAACAGTGGAACAAATAATGGAACAATAATTTTTCCGAATCCTTTTTTTATCCAAACAACCTTACAGACAGAGATATTTCTTAGAAATGCCAATATTATACTATACAACTCATTTGGACAGAAAGTAAAACAAATATATAATATTTCAGGTCAGTCAATTACTTTAAGCCGCGACAATTTACACAGCGGAGTATATTTCCTTCGCTTGATGCAAGACAACCAGGTAATCTCAACAAACAGACTGATAATCATTGATTAATTGCGAAATAGGTTAGTAGCTTTGTTAGCTACAATATCGTTTAGCCCAATATCTGTGACCTCGGCCCTCCCAGCATTTGCAATTTCTCTTAATCTCAAGTACAGTCCATATGCCATCTCTTTTTTCAGCGATCATGATTATTTTTACTGCACTCATGGAGTCGTCATTCAAT
>JAHEEB010001055.1:0-1530 GCA_024640925.1 Bacteroidota bacterium
TTTCCAAAAGATATTCCCCGGGCAATTATGCTGATAGAGGCATTTGTGTGTTTCAATTTTTTAAAAATATAGAAGTTGGTTGTATCACCCTCCATTGTTGTACTAAGTGCTAAAATAACTTCCTTTACTTCATTGTTTTCAACCCGCTCTACCAGACTGGTTATGTTCAAATCCTGCGGCCCAATGCCTTCCATAGGCGAAATAATTCCACCGAGCACATGATACAAACCGTTAAATTGTTGAGTTTGTTCAATTGACATTACATCTTTTACATTTTCTACAACACAAATTATTTTTTTATCCCTTGAATTTGACCGGCAAATAGGGCATTCTGTATCATCGGATATATTATGGCAAATATTGCAAAACCGGACATTTTCGATTAATTTCTCAATGGCTTTGCTGAAAGCCAAAGCATTCGTTTTATCTTGTTTTAAAAGAAACAATACCAGCCGCAATGCCGTTCTTTCGCCAATACCAGGCAGAGAGGAAAATTGTTCAACAGCTTCAGACAAAAGGTTCGATGTATATTTTATAGTCGACATCTTCGTTGTTCACAGTTTTTGGTAAAAATAGACAGATGAACAGGTCGATGCAATGATTTTTATAAATAAATCTGTGAATAAAAAAAAATAAACCTCCCGAGTTTTCTGAAATAAAAAGTATTCTTTTGTTGTCCTTTTGTATATTAGTTCATTTGATTACATAATTATGTCTCCCTATTTAATTCTTGGTATATTTCTGGCATATACAGCACTTGTTTTTTTTATAACATGGTTGACTTCACGCAAAGCAAATAATCAATCATTTTTTGTTGGAAACAAGGTGTCGCCATGGTATGTTGTAGCATATGGCATGATTGGAGCTTCGCTTTCGGGAGTCTCTTTTATATCAGTGCCCGGTGATGTAGCAAAAACACAGTTCACATATCTTTCTATGGTTTTAGGTTTTGTTTGCGGGTATATGGTTGTTATAACCGTTTTATTACCACTCTACTACAAATTAAATCTTACCTCCATTTATTCATATCTCGAAAAACGTTTTGGCTTTTGGACATATAAAACCGGAGCTGCTTTTTTTATGCTCTCCAGGGTGCTGGGAGCTTCGCTGCGAATGTTTATTGTTGTAAATGTGTTACAGGTTTTTGTTTTTGATGTCTTTGGTGTTCCTTTCTGGATAAATGTATTACTGTTTATTACACTTATTATCTTATATACCTTCAAAGGAGGAATTAAAACGATTGTCTGGACCGATACTCTTCAGACTACCTTTATGCTTCTTGCGGTTGGCATGTCGATATATTTAATCAGCAAAGAACTACACACAAACATTAGTAGTCTTTTTGGGCAAATATGGCATAGTGATACTTCGAATATTATAGTGACTGATTACCAAAGTCGACGCAATTTATTGAAATTGTTTTTAAGCGGTATGTTTACAACAATTACTATGACTGGCCTGGACCAGGAGATGATGCAAAAAAACCTTAGCTGTCGCAATCTTCGTGAAGCTCAGAAAAATATGTTCACT
>JAHEEB010001055.1:1540-2224 GCA_024640925.1 Bacteroidota bacterium
TAATTTGATGTTCCTTTTTCTCGGGGCTGTACTTTTAATTTATGCCCAAACAAAAGGTATAACAGTAGATCATACCGATAACTTATTTCCAACCATTGCCTTGAAAAGTTTAGGCCCGGTTGCCGGTATTATTTTTCTTGTCGGACTAATTTCGGCAGCTTATCCGAGCGCCGATGGTGCCCTTACATCACTTACAACAATTTTTTGTATCGATTTCCTGAATTTTGAAAAGAACAAATCGCTGAGTGAACAACAAAAAATTAAACATAGATATTGGGTTCATATATCTATTGCAATTCTTTTTTTAATTGCCATTCTCACCTTTCGGCAATTTTATAATGAAGCAATGATTACTATAATATATACAATTGCTGGTTATACCTATGGACCTTTACTCGGTTTTTATGGTTTTGGGCTTTTTACCAAAAGAAAGGTTTGGGATGCATTTGTACCAGTGATAGCTATTTTGTCTCCAGTTATTACATTTCTTTTAAGTACGTTTTCGTCAAGACTATTCTGGGGATATCAAATTAGCTTTGAGCTAATCATAATAAATGGATTTTTAACATTTATGGGACTTTTATTCATATCAAAAGAGCATTGAGTTCAGAGTGGAATTGGCTGTCTAACTTGATAGACTCTTACTTTACAATGGGAATTAATAGATTAGTCTGGGTTTAATGG
>JAHEEB010001056.1:0-1128 GCA_024640925.1 Bacteroidota bacterium
GAAGGAAATTCATTCCGAAGAGAAGGAAATTCATTCCGAAGAGAAGGGACATCAATCCGAACAGAAGGGACAACGATCCGAAGAGGAGGGACATCAATCCGAAGAGGAGGGACATTGATCCGAACGGAAGGGACAACGATCCGAAGAGGAGGGACATTGATCCGAAGAGGAGGGACTCGATCCGAAGAGGAGGGACTCGATCCGAAGAGGAGGGAAATCGATCCGAAGAGGAGGGAGCTAACCGAACGGAAGGGAGCCAACCTATTAGGAGGGAGCCAACCTATCAGGAGGGAGTGTAAATTAGATTGTGTAAACAGTTTACCTGAGAAGGGACTGAAACAACTTTATAGGATGCTATTCCCTATTCCCTATCCCCTGTTCCCTATTCCCCATTCCCTGTTCCCTATTCCCTATTCCCTGTTCCCTATTCCCTATTTCCTATTCCCTATTCCCTATTCCCTATTCCCTGTTCCCTATTCCCTATTCCCTATTCCCTATTGCCTATTCCCTATTCCCTATTGCCTATTGCCTATTCACCTTCTTTTTCCCCTGCAAATTCCGATGGTGTTTTCCCAAATTTTTTCTTAAATACCTGGCTGAAATATTTCCGATCGGTAAAACCTACCTGGTAACAAATATCTGTAACCGATAGTTTGTTTTGCGAAAGAAGCTGGGCGGCTCTTTTTAAACGAATATCGCGAATGAATTCAACCAGCGATTGTCCCGTAAGGGCTTTCAGTTTCTTATAAATTACCGAGTGGCTCATGTTTAGCTCGCGGCTTAATAATTCAACCTTAAACTCGGTCTGGTCAATATTATTTTCAATAACCTCGATGAGGTTAAAGAGAAATCTTTCGTCGGGCGATGTAACCAACAGTTCTTTTGGCTGCATGAGCGCTTCTTTCATATATCGGTCGCGAAGGATTTTTCGGTTTACCAGCAGATTCTTAATTCTTACTTTTAGCTCTTCAACCCTAAAAGGTTTGGTAAGGTAATCGTCGGCACCAATTTCCAGGCCTTCCATTTTATACATGGAAGCAGTGCGGGCGGTAAGAAGTATAACCGGGATATGGCTGGTGCGTATGTCCGATTTGGTTTTCCTGCAAAGTTCCAGTCCGTCGATAAAAG
>JAHEEB010001056.1:1138-2223 GCA_024640925.1 Bacteroidota bacterium
TAAAAGGCATCATTACATCGCTGATAATAAGGTCTGGTATCGATTCAGAAGCCATCTCCAATCCCTCCTTACCATTTGAGGCCACAATGGTATTGTATTCCACGGCTAAGCATTCACTTAAATAGTTTCTTAAATCTACATTGTCTTCTACAATAAGAATAGTCAGACCGGTATGTCCATGCGGTTCTTCATGCTTTTGATTGATGTATTCCGCATCTACAGGTACCTGGTAATTCTCAATATATTCGCTGTTTTTGTGATCTTTTAATATGGCTTCATCGGGGAAATGTTCTCTTCCTGTTTTCATTGTAATTGTAAATGTACTTCCTTTGCCAACCTCCGATTCTGCAACAATTTGTCCCGAATGTAACTCAACAAGCTCTTTTGCAATGGATAATCCTATTCCAAATCCCGACTGGTGTGCTACCGAAGCGCCTTCTGTCTGGTAAAACCTTTCAAATATATGCACCAGTTGTTCTTTGGGTATTCCTTCACCACTATCTTTCACACATATCTTTATAATGTTGTTATCAGAAATTACTTCCAGTACTATCGTTCCGTTTTCGGGCGTAAACTTAAAAGCATTGGAAAGAAGGTTGAATATTACTTTTTCCATTTGAATACGGTCGTACCAAACAATAATTTTTTCCTGCGATGATTTAAAGGTATAATTGATGTTGTGTGTATGAGCATATTCGCGAAACGAAAGAAAAACTTCGTGACAGAACTTAACAATATTGCCTTCGGCCACTTTTATACTTATTTTTCCAAGCTCAATACGGCGGAAATCAATCAGTTCGTTTATCAATTGTAAAAGTCTGTCGGCATTTCTGCGGATTATTTTCAGTTTTTGTTGAATCATTGATCCTCCCTGGCCCGAATCGATGAGGTTATTAAGGGGATCAAGAACTAGGGTGAGTGGCGTTCTGATTTCGTGAGATATATTTGTAAAAAACCTGATTTTAAGCTGATGCATGTTCGATTCCTGCTCCCGTTTAAGCCTTTCAAGTTTCAGGTTGTTTTTCAGTTTTGCCCATATGAGGGTATATCTCTGGAAGGCATATAAAAGAGCAATAAATATAAAA
>JAHEEB010000303.1:0-1670 GCA_024640925.1 Bacteroidota bacterium
ACGTATTGATGCGGAAATCCTAACCAGCAAACAACAAATCACTGAAATACAGATTTCAAAAACCCAATTGGAAAACAGCCTGAAATCACTTGCTGGTCTTGATTCTAAAAGTCAGGTTTCCTGGAAAATACCGGAGTTAATCCAGGTCAATGATTCGTTGTCGCGTTTTGAGCTAAAACTCTATGAACAAAACAGAGACTATGCTGATGCCCTGATAAGTATGCAGAATAAGCGTTACATTCCCCGTCTTTATGCTTTCGGTCAGGCAGGGTACAGTTATCCTGGTCTGAATATGTTCGGAAATTCGCCGGCAGGCTATTATATTGTAGGTGCTAAACTTTCGTGGCAGATATTTGACTGGAACCAGGCAAAAAAAGAAAAGCAACTTTTAGGCCTCCAAAAGGAACGAATCGATATCAATGAAAAAGACTTTAACCGCAACCTTGAAATATCGATCAATTCTGAACTGGAAGAAATGAATAAGTTACAACAGCTCATAATAGATGATCAGGAAATAATAAAAGCAAAGGAAGCAATTACAAAAGCCAGTGCCTCTGCACTCGACAACGGCACTATAACTACTGCCGACTATCTGAATGACTTGAATTCGGAATTGAAAGCAAAATTTGATTTCGAAAGACATAAAATAGCTCTCAGTGAATCCACTGCCCGCCTTGCAGTTTTAAAAGGCATCGATGTCGAAAATTTTTAAAAAACACATACTATGAAACGAATAATTTATATCATACCTGCCATTGCGGTTTTATTATCGTCGTGCAACAGAAACAACCAGGAGGCCGATGCTTTTGGAAACTTTCAGGCAGAAGAAGTAATTGTATCTGCAGAAACTTCAGGACCGATTAACAAGGTAAATATCGAAGAAGGAATGAATCTTAAAAAAGGTGATCTGGCCATGGTTATTGATTCGGTTCAGTATTCGCTAAAGGTAAATGAGCTCCGCTCGAAACTGAAAGCTGCCAGGGCAAGGAAACCAAATGTGTATGCCCAGGCTTCTGTTTATGAACAACAAAAACAAATAGCCCAGAAAGACCTTGAAAGGCTGAAAAAGATGTTCGCTGATGGCGCTGCTACACAAAAGCAGCTCGATGATTTAAACGGACAAATCGAAATTATAAACAGGCAGATTAGTTCAGTACAATCGAACCTGGAAGGAATTGATGCCGAAGCTAGTGCATATGAATCAGGCATTTTGCAGGCATCGGATATGCTAAAAAGAACAAAAGTATTGGTTCCCATCGATGGAACTATACTGGAAAAATATGCCGAAATGGGTGAAATGGCAGCTCCCGGAAAAGCATTATTCAAAATGGCTAATCTTGAGGTAATGGAACTTAAAGCTTATGCTTCTGCTTTGCAATTGCCTGCTATAAAAATCGGCCAAACAGTTAAGGTTAGTATTGACGGTCCCGATGGCAAAATGATTGATTTCGACGGTACTATTTCCTGGATTTCTCCGGAAGCTGAGTTCACACCAAAGAATATTCAAACCCGCGAAGAAAGAGTAAGCCAGGTTTATGCAATTAAAGTACGTGTGAAAAATGATGGAACAATAAAAATTAATATGCCTGCAGAAGTGAGATTTAATCAGCAAACCAACAACTGATCACTGATAACTGATCACTGATCACTGATCACAGATCACTGATCAC
>JAHEEB010000303.1:1703-5946 GCA_024640925.1 Bacteroidota bacterium
AAAGCTGAGAACATAATAAAAATGTATGGCGAAGTAAGGGCGCTCGACAATGTATCCTTCGAAATTTCGGAAGGAGAACTTTTCGGGTTCATTGGTCCCGATGGCGCCGGAAAATCGAGCCTGTTCCGTATTCTCACTTCTTTACTGCTTGCAACATCCGGAAAAGCTACACTCTGTGGTTTTGATACAGAAAAGGATTTTAAGAACATCCGTAATATAACAGGGTATATGCCAGGAAGGTTCTCTCTATACTCCGACTTATCGGTCGAAGAAAATCTTGAGTTCTTTGCTACCGTGTTTGGTACAAGCATAAAGGAAAATTACGATTTGATCCACGATGTTTATTGCCAGATTGAGCCTTTCAAAACACGTTTGGCAGGGAAACTTTCCGGGGGAATGAAACAAAAACTGGCCTTATCCTGCGCTCTTATTCATAAACCTCGTGTTCTTATTCTCGATGAACCAACAACTGGTGTCGATGCTGTATCAAGAAAAGAATTCTGGGAATTGTTAAAAGGCCTGAAATCAAAAGGTATAACTATTATTGTTTCGACCCCCTATATGGATGAAGCACAACTCTGCGACCGTGTGGCTCTAATCCAGCACGGAAAAATATTGGCAATAGATAAACCCTCAGAAATTACAAAATCATATGAAAGACAACTATTTGGAATTTCTTCCGAGAATATTCATAAGCTGCTTGTCGATTTGCGTGTTTATCCTGGCGTACTGCATGCTTATGCTTTTGGCCAAACTATACATTATACCGGAAAAGATACCACCGAAAATCTGGATAATCTATGGTCGTATCTTAAGGAATGTGGACATGCCCGATTGGAAATAAATCCTATAGAACCTGGCATTGAGGATGTTTTTATCGATCTGATGCAAAACGAGAAACTATCAGTTGAACAATAAATTTTCCGATATGAATGAACCAAACGGTATACCAGTAATACGGGTGAAAAACATGATGAAAAAATTCGGAGATTTTGTTGCCAACGACAATCTGAATTTTGAAGTATATAAGGGTGAGATTTTTGGCTTTCTTGGTGCCAATGGTGCTGGAAAAACAACTGCTATGAAAGTTTTGTGTGGGTTATCCGTTCCAACCTCAGGGGAAATAACCGTTGCTGGCTATGATGCATACACTCAAACTGAGGAAATAAAAAGAAGCATCGGTTATATGTCACAAAAGTTCTCGCTTTACGAAGATTTAACAGTAGAGGAAAACTTTCAGTTTTATGCCGGTATTTACAAAGTTCCGGCAAAAGAGATTAAGCCCCGACTCGAAGAATCGTTAAACAAGGTTGGCCTATTTGAACACAGAAAAAAACTTATCGGTTCGCTTCCATTAGGATGGAAACAAAAACTTGCCTTCAGCGTGGCAACATTTCATCAACCCGAAATTGTCTTTCTTGATGAACCTACCAGTGGTGTTGATCCGGTAGCCAGGCGAAATTTCTGGGAACAGATATTCGAAACTTCCGATAGGGGTATTACTGTGTTTGTGACCACTCATTATATGGACGAAGCCGAATACTGCAATCGTGTATCTATTATGGACCAGGGAAAAATTGTCGCCCTGGATACCCCTTCAAAGCTTAAAGAGCTTTACCAGGTTGATAATATCTTCGATCTGTTCTTAAAAATTGTACGATAGATGAATTGTTTGATTTAAAATAAATATCGTGAAAAGATTCAGAGCATTTGTAGTAAAAGAATTCAGACACATGTTGCGCGATCCGCGCACAATGCTGATTCTCTTTGCTATTCCGGTAATTCAGTTGCTTTTGTTTGGATATGTCATTTCTACAGAGATAAAGAACGCTCATATTGCCATACTCGACAATTCAAACGATGAAATAACTCAGAAAATAACAAATAAGCTTCTTGCTTCAGATTATTTCATTCTCGATTCGAGATTATCGAGCATAAAAGAAGTAGAGCCTGCTTTTAAAAAAGGCATAATAAAAGAAGTAATTGTTTTTGAAGAAGGGTTTGGCCGAAAACTATTGCAGGAAAATAAAGCATCGATGCAAATACTTACCGATGCCAGTGATCCGAATCTGGCCAATTTATTAGATATATATACCAGGAGTATTGTAAGCGCTTATCAACAGGAGTTGAGCAAATCGACCTTAAAAAGCGGTTTGATTAACGTTGAATTCCGAATGTTCTATAACGAAGAACTCAAATCGGCATTCTTATTCGTACCCGGTACAATGGCTCTTATTTTAATGCTCATCTCTGCATTAATGACTTCGGTATCTATTGCCCGTGAGAAAGAATTGGGTACCATGGAGGTTTTGCTGGTATCGCCACTCCGACCTATTCAGATTATACTTGGTAAAGTGGTCCCCTATATGACCTTGGCTTTCGTTGATATGATGGCAATCATTCTCATTGGCCACTTTGTTTTCGGTGTGCCTATTCGTGGAAGCTCATTTCTGTTAATTGGCACCGGCACACTGTTTATAATGCTTGCTCTAACTCTTGGCATCTTAATATCAACTGTATCAAAAACTCAACAGGTAGCTATGCTAATATCAATGGTTGGACTGATGCTCCCGACTATCCTGCTTTCCGGGTTTATTTTTCCGATAGAAAATATGCCAAAAGTTCTTCAGGCCTTTTCTTTTGTTTTACCTCCAAGGTGGTTTCTTAATACCATTAAGGATATTATGCTGAAAGGCGCAGGATTTTTTGATATATGGCCTAACCTGCTGGTGATGGTTGGCATGTTGATTTTCTTTATTACACTCAGTGTAAAGAAATTCAAAATAAGACTTGAATAGGTTCAAATAATGAAATGTTGAAAATTCTTTAATTACAGAAACGATGCGAACAATACTTTATATAATCCGTAAAGAATTCCTTCAGATAATCAGGGATAAATTTATAGGTAAAGCTATAATCATTATGCCTATTGTACAAATGCTGATTCTTGTTTATGCTGCAACCTTCGAAATAAAAAACATTGATCTGTTGGTTATTGATCGCGATGGTAGTCCTTCATCTATTGCTTTGACAGAAAAATTTGCCGGGAGCGATTTTTTCAGTCTGTCGAAAAAATCATTAGGCGACATGCAGATAAAAGAAGAAATTGACAAGGGCACAGCAGATGTTGTTCTTATTATACCCAAAGGCTTCGAAAGTGGTTTTCACCGGGGCGAAAAAAGTTCAATACAATTGCTGATTGATGCTGTGAATGGAACAGCCGGGGAACTTATGTTAGGATATTGCAGGGCAATTATTATGAAATACAACAAGAACTTGCTGATTAACGAATTTGGAGTTTCAGCAACATCATCACCAACCATTGATATTTCATCGAGATTTTGGTTTAACCCCTATCTGAACTATAAGATTTTCATGGCGCCCGGAATATTGGTGATACTGGTAACTGCCATCGGATGGTTTATGGCCGGTATGAATCTGGTAAAAGAAAAAGAGAATGGCACAATTGAGCAACTGAATGTTACACCTATTCAAAAATTCGAGTTTATTCTGGGTAAACTTATTCCGTTTTTAATAATAGGATTGTTTGACCTGGCATTTGGACTCTTGCTGGCAAAACTACTTTTTAAGGTACCCTTTGAAGGCAGTTTGATTACCTTGTTCATTTTTGCAACGATTTACCTGATAGCAATTCTGGGAATAGGTCTGTTTATTTCAACCGTTTCTAATACCCAGCAACAGGTTTTATTTACCTCTTTCTTTTTCCTCATCGTATTTGTAATTATGAGCGGACTGTTCACATCTGTAGAAAATATGCCTCAGTGGGGACAGATAATCAATAAAATTAATCCGCTCTCCTATTTCAGCCGGGTAATCAGAATGGTTTTGCTTAAGGGATCAACCTTGTTTGATATCCAAAAAGAAATTTATGCTATGATTGGATTTGCACTAATTACTAATTCTTTAGCCGTTTGGAGGTACAAAAAAACGAATTAACCAGAATTTAACAAATTTCAAGACTAGCTCGCTTTGGAAATACTGCTGTAAAGTACAATCTAAAAAACACCCCGGGGATTCTTTCCCTGAGATCCAGTTCACGAGATCCCAGGTTGGGATCCTTTGCCTTAGATCCAGTTCATGAAATCCCGGGTTGGGATCTCTTGCCTGGGATCCAGTTCATGAGATTTGGTGTACAAGATCCTTTGCCTGAGATCCAGTTCATGAGATTTGGTGTACAAGATCCTTTGCCTGAGATCCAGTTCATGAAATTCTGCACACAAGA
>JAHEEB010000304.1 GCA_024640925.1 Bacteroidota bacterium
GACAAACTGCAAGTATCTTTTTTTCATACATTATTTTAAAAGGAAAAATTTTAAACAAAGCAACCGGCATAATCGGATTGGTAGCATTTTCATTCTTGCTGATTTTTGAAATCGTTTCATCGTTCATTAATTCATTATATGATGAAGCTATGATATTTGCTATGATTGGCGGATTATCTGCTATTGTTTGGTATGTTCTGGTTGGTTTGGGTTTGCTTAAACAATCAAAAAACAATTGAAAACAGCAAAAAATTGTTTTACAGGAGATTTAAAGGTATTAATTGATAAAGCAGAAGCTGGCGCCGCCAAAGATGTTGATTTTATAATGAGTAAACTCACAAAGGATACAAGCCTGGCAGATACAAAATATATAGATTTTGCATTGGGCCTTGTTGAAAATCCTGAAGGTTTTGAACGTATGAAACATTACTTGTTTAATGGAACACAGATACAAAGGAATTATGCCAGTTTGTATTTCAATAGACGGGGAGAGTGGAAGTTTGTAAAAGAAGCCTATGATAAAGGATTAATAGATGAGATACAAGCTTTTGCCCGATAAGATGGAGGGAATAACCAGCCGGCAACAACTTCAGAAAAATCAGGTTGAGCTGCCGGCAAGTACCAGCCAGTTTCAAGATTACACAAACATTGATATTACTGCTCTGGTTCAGGAAATGATCAATGAGCCATCGACAAATTATGGCTTTATGATTAAATTGAATAATGAAAATTATTACAGAAGCATGTTATTCGCAACCAGCGATTATTCCAATGCAGCAAAACATCCTCACCCGTTATAATTAATTTATCTTTTCAGGTTAATCCGGATAAAGCTTCGACATCTGCAATTGTGAACAATTTCTCTGTATCGAGAAGGAGGATGAATTTTTCTTTTCGTTTAATAACTCCTGAAACATATTGTTTATCAAAGCTTATACCCATTTCCGGAACCGGCTTTATATCGTTGGGGTTTATCTCTATTACATCTTTTACTGCATCGGCTGTTGAGGCAACAGGTAATTTTTTGCCATGTATGTCGAACTCAAATACAATTACATAATTTTTCATTTTATCGGCTTTTGCAGGGAGGTTAAACCTGCGACGGGTATCAATTACCGGTAATGTTTCGCCCCGGAAATTTATAATGCCAAGAATATGCTCAGGAGTTTGGGGTACCTGGGTTATTTCTTGCTGCTCTAATAACATTTACAGCAAACAGTTCCTGCCCCAGAACCAACGTTAAATATGTTTCCATTTTAATGAATTATAGTTTTATTGAGTTATTTTGTATCAAAATTTTATCGTCATTAAGTAAGATGGCGAATGTTCCATCGTCTTAAAAAGAATGGTACAATTTATCCCAAATTGCGTAATTTCGCATTTAAAGTAAGCAAAACCTACGGTGCTTCTTGCAGGCAATAAGCAATCGGAATACTAATATTTCGATTGCTTAATCCTGGTATCTTTAAAAAGATTCGAAATTAGTATCCTTTGAGTCTCCATCTTTTATTTTCTGTACACCCTTGTAAATATTTCCTTTTTTCTCAGACGTTGTTTCTGTAAAATGCTTTTTTTCTTCACGCCTTATTTTTTTACCTGTATTAAAAAACGAAATTGCCTCGAGCAAAGCTTCTGCCTGACTATTCAGCTCTTCTGATGTAGAACTCATTTCTTCAGCAGATGCTGAATTCTGTTGTGTTACCTGCGAAAGCTGTTCAATGGCTTTTGCTATTTGAGTAACACCCGAACTTTGTTCGGAACTTGCTGCAGCTATTTCCTGTATTAGGGTTGCCGTACGCTGTATCTCGGGAATTAATTTTGCCATCTTTTCCCCACCTTCCTGCGTAAGTTTTAGACTTGTGGCAGAAAGTGAGTTTATTTCAACAGCTGCTTTTTGGCTTGTTTCAGCAAGTTTTCGCACCTCGGCAGCTACAACTGCAAATCCTTTACCATGTTCTCCGGCACGGGCTGCTTCTATTGCTGCGTTTATTGCCAGAATATCGGTTTTTTCAGCAATATCATTAACAACTCTAATTTTCTCAGCAATTAATGTGATTCCTTCAAGGGATTTTTGGGAAGCTTCGTTTACTTCTAAAACGCCTAATGCTGCAGCCGAAGCAATCTTTTCAGTTTGCAAGGCGTTTTCTGTATTTTGCTGAATGGTAGCCGTCATTTGTTCAACAGATGATGATACTTCTTCTGATGACGAGGCTTGTTCGTTTGCACCCGATGCAATTTGAATGGAGGCGCTGCTTAATTGCCCGCTTCCGGATGATACATTCTCCGAAGATTCCATAATCTGAGCAACAATATTGTTTAAACGAAGGACCATTTCGTTTAAAGCACCCATTAATTCATCTTTGTCCGAGCGTTTATCCAACACTACGGTTAAGTCGCCATTTGCTACCAGCTTAGCTTTTTCTGTAATTTGTACCAATGTTCTTGATAATAGAATAACAGAAGGCATTAAGGTGTCTTTTTCCGATCTTTTGCCAATCTTTTCCAGATCAACCAAATCTCCCAAATCTCCTTTTGAAATATTTTCAATGATATTAATAGTATGTGTTACCCGCAAATTAACATTATTAATAGATTGAGCTACTTCAGCAAAAATCCCCTGATATTTTCCTTCAACTTTTGTCGAGTAATCGTTTACAGCCATTTTTTGCAATATTGAGCTAGCTTCTACCAGACCGTCTAAACCGTCGATACATTGGTTCAGACTGTTTTTAAGCGTGTCAAAATCACCATTATATTTCTCGGTAATTTTCTCAGGAATCTCGCCTTTTGATATTTTGTTCAAATAGTTAATGGCTAACGTTAACGGTCCAATAACTCTATCCAGAATTTCATTAATTCCTATAGGAATTTGTCTGAATTCCAAATTGGTTTTTTCCGGATTGGCTCTTGTTGTTAATATACCATTTTTAGCTGCTTCTATGAGAGCAGTAATTTCTTTCATTAAATTATTCAGAATATTACTGATATTTTTCGATAAGAATATTAAAAAGAAAATAATGATTATTATAGCAATACTTAAGGTAATGTAAATAGAGCGTATTGTGGAAGTCGAAGTATTGTCATACAATTTGTCACCCTCAAAACTTTCGGATTGAATGCTTTTAGAAATTTTATCCAATGCTGCTGAAACTATCGAAACCAGACTATCAATTTTAGCATCATATGTTTCTAATGTGGTTTTCATGTTTTCTGAATAGGTGGTTGTATTAAATAAAAGTGGTATCATTTTTACTTCAAAAGTTTCTTCTATTTCAGCATAATTTTCTTTCGCATCCTTTAATAGTTCTCGTTCTATGTCGTTATCGACAATAGTGTCGAGTATTTTAAAATCGTTTTTTGCCGTTTCTTTCTGTAAATCCCATGCTTTTTTTGTCTCGGTCTCGTCCCTGTTTATTTCGGCATCAGCTATAATTCCATAACAATTCATTGCTAAATCTGATATGTCGGCCGTAGTAGTCGATTCAACAGACATTTCCGCACCTTCGTCCTGAATTGATGCAAGTTTTTGCATACGGTTAATCTGGTACAAAGACAAGATGATAAAAATCAGAACTACTAGGGCAAATGCCATTACTACTTTTTGAACAATTCGTAATCTGTTTATCATAATTTTTCCTCCTGATGTATTTTAATTTAAAATTTTTAGAAAATAGTTCAACATTAAAATATGAAAGGAATTCTGGGTCTGTAAGTATGATAAATTGTGCGATTAGAATCAGATTTATTCAGATATTTCGTACCAAAGTTTATCGGTATCGAGTAAAATTGCGATACTGCCATCGCCTAACAGACTGGCTCCGGAAAGGAACTTTATGTGATTGAAAGTTTTACCCAAAGGTTTAATTACTGCCTGGTATTCACCAATAATATGATCGGCAACTATAGCATATCGCCTGCCTTGTTTGTTGATGATAATTAGTTTTTCGGTTTCGTTCCTGGTTGTTGTCTCATTAAAGAATGTTGTCCTTAAGTTGAGGAAGGGTATAAGGGAATTATTAAATTCCACCAGTTGATTTTGCCGGTTTAAGAGGTTTTCCTGTGGTTCGAGCCAGCAGGTTTCTATATCTTCAATTGGAATAGCAAAGGTAATTTTTCCTGATGTAATAAGGAGTGTATCAATAATGGAAATAGATTGCTGGAGTTTTAAAGAAAATGATGAACCTTTTCCCAATTCCGATTCAACTTGAATTTCTCCACGTATCCCCTGAATTTTTTTTAGTACAACATCCATTCCCACGCCACGGCCAGATACATTACTAAGACTTTCGGCGGTTGAAAAACCAGGCAAGAAGATTAAGTCATATATTTCTTTTTGACTAAGCGGTGTGCCTTCAGGAATGAACCCTTTTTCAATAGCTTTCTTCATGATGTAATTGCTATCAATACCATTACCATCATCGCTAATAGTAATGTATACATAATTGCCGGTTTTGTGCGCTTCAAAGCGTATAATACCTGTTTCGGGTTTGCCTCTTTCTACTCTTTTTTCAGGTAATTCAATCCCATGGTCAATGCAATTACGAATTAGGTGCATAACTGGTTCGTCAAGGGCATCGATAATCGTCTTGTCAAGTTCGGTATCATCCCCAATAATTTCAAATTCAATGTTTTTTCTTAATTGTTTAGATAGATCGCGAATCAGTCTTTTAAATTTGTGGAGCATCATGCTTAGCGATACTAACCGCAAAGCCAGTGCGTTTTCGCCAAAAAGCTTCGACAATTTCTCGATTTTTTCAGCAGCATCCAGTGCTTTTTGTTCGTTTTGCTTCTTTAATGCAAGCAATAACTCCGATTTGGTTGTCACCAACTCGCTTACGAGGTACATTAGCATATCGAGTTTTGATGCTTCAACATTAATATGTGTAGTAGAGTCTTTTCTGATAATGCTGGCTTTTTCATCTCTGGGTACGTTTTGACTTTGCCTGAGTTCCTTGGTGATTTCACTTGTTTTTCGGCCTGAAGGAACAGGAAGTAATTCTGTTGAATTCTCTTTCGATTTATTGATGAGGAATTCTTCTCTCTGTTTAAACGATTCAGGATCAAAAATATCAAAATCAGCAATTTTAATTATTTTACAGAAATCCATTATAAACATTAAAGCACTTTCTATATCATCATAGGTCTTGTCTGTTACTAAAAATATGATATAGTATTGGTCTTTTCCAGTGTCTGAATCGGAAGGTTTATCATAAAACCAGTACTTGCCGAGTTCGAATAAATCATGAAATGTATAGGCCAGGTTTACACATCGCTGAATAAGTTTGTCATCAGGGTAAAAAAATATATTCCAGGTAGCAATTGAATGTATATTGGAAACAACAGGGGCAAATTCCTGTTTTTCTGTATTTATTTCCCCGGAACTCTGTTTAAGAGCAATTATTTTTTCTTTTAAAAGCTGATGTTGTTCAATGTTCGATTGGTTAACCATGGTTTCGTCGGAGAGCAGTTCACGAACATGATCGGCGGCATCCAAAGTTATATCGATTAGAGGGCCGGTAATTTCAAGTTTAAAGTTACGCACTAAATCATAGATGCTCTCGATTTCATGAGTTATTTCCACAATTTTGTCGAAACCATACATGCCGCTTGCACCCTTTATTGTGTGCATTACCCGAAAAGCCTCATTGATAAAATGGATGTTTTGAGGATCCTTTTCAAGTTCAAGGATAATACCATCAAGATTTGTTAATAACGAACCGGCTTCGTTAATAAAGACCTTTTTAAATTGTCCTATATCAGTTTTACTTGATTTTTTCACGATTATTATTTTTCTTCTAATTGCACATTATCCGGAAAGTAAAGCTGACCTGCCAAAACTGTGTTTATGGCAGTTTTTAGTTCAGTAAAAATATTATTCTTAAAAATGCATCCTTTAAAACCTGCGCCAATCAGACTTTCCAGGTATACCCTTTCAACATGC
>JAHEEB010001057.1 GCA_024640925.1 Bacteroidota bacterium
CATCTGGAGCTTTGCCGGATAATTAATCATCCGGTTGTCATTTATGATCAGGGTTACCATTAATTTGTCTACCCCTATCGTTCCATATTCATTCAGAAATGGTGTATAAGGTGGTGTCAGGGTTACGATTACAGTGACAGGGTCGGAAGCATAGGCATTTGATAATAAACCAGATGTAAGCAACAAAAAAAGAAAAAGGATTTTAATACAGATTTTCTCCTTTATTTTTATGGTATACTTTGTTTTTATAAAGTGTTGTTTTCTCATTCTTTTGTCTGAATCAGAAATTGCTGAATTATAGAATTTTCTGAATGTTAGTTTGTTTTGTTAAGTTTCTATTTGGATCAATCATAAAATCCAACGACATGTTTTTTTGTACTACTTGGCTCTATCGCATTTGGCAATGTATAGTTGAATAATACAGGATAATTGCCATTTTCAATGGGTACATAGCGATAAATAAACAAATTTCGCAATCCAACAGTAGGGATTGGTGTTGTTGCATATTTGTTACCCATAATGCTTTTTATTTTCATTATATATTCAAAAGCATATTTGGAAGTATAATTTTTCATTGCAGAAGCGCCCATAATACTTGTTATTGTTGCTGAATTTATTTCTTCATCAGTAAGTCTTCTTGTATCTCCTACCTGTAGCATAAACGCTGCCCCCTTTGGTAGTTTAAACCTTTCTTCATTCACTAACCCCAATGAATAATTGTCCAATTCAATCACAGGTTGTATTTTATTTACATACCACGGGGTTTCCTCTAAAACCGGAGAGCATTGGATTAAGCCCATAAAGGATGCATTTGTAAACTCATATTCATCAAAGGCTTCTCCGTCAATGGTAATCGACAATCTGTGTACATAAGGATAAAGTTCTACAGGAACACCATTGGAATAACTCATAGAATTTAATTTAGCAACAAATGTGTTGTAATAGCTAGTTCTGAATTCCATCCCATAAATTACTTTCTCTTGTAATTCGGCTCTGCTTTCATCGGCAGTTTGAGTGGTCACATTCACATCCGTTGAATAACCTTCCGATTCCACTTTTTGAGTTTCTGTTTCCTCTTCAACATTTTCATCAAGTGCAGAGGCAGTATTTGCAGGAATATTAACCAGTTCAAGCTTATAAATGGTATTATTGGTAATTGTTGAAGGGATTGACAAGTTAACCTGGTTGTTGGCATTATCATAAGAATATGCAACATAACTGGCTGATCCGCCGGAAACCGGAACTACCCTTGCTTTTTGCACCCATTCACTACCAGGCTGGAACAACTTCGGTTGCCCCATATTTAATTTAACGTAATTGGTAGCAGCTTCTGATTTATAATAATTAAAAGCCCTATATCCGGGATAGCTGTATAGCACGTTTTCCTGAGGGACATAATCTGGTTCTTTACCGGTTGTGAAAACCACATCCTTAGACTCAGTGGAAACAATGCCATTTTCAGTTACAGTGAACCAGTTCCCATTTTTGTACTCTTCAAATGATACCTGCACAATTGCTTTCATTTTGGTTTCACCAGGTAAAATATCTTTTGATTTGAATACCAGAACATCTTTTCGGTCATTCCATGTATAACTACCATTAACAGTTAGCCCTTCTGAGGTACCTATTTTAAAATAATTCAGTTTTACACGATATTGGCGGGTTTTATTGTTTTCATCCTCGAACTCGATAGCCTCACCAACCGGCAGGTTGAATAAAACTTGTGGGGTGGTGAAAACATTAACTTCTGTTTCGGAATTGGCTGGTTTAACTTCAGAAATAATAGTCATTCCGCCAAAGGGATTTGCTGCCACCAACTTGCATTGTTCACCTATTTCGAATTCAAAATCGAAGTCGCCATTAATTTTTCCGTTAAGTATTTTATAATGGCCGGCAACTTCACCTTTCATCCAGAATGGATTGGGAGCTTTAGCCTCAAGAAGCGCTGCCACTCCCATATCAAAAATTTCACACTTGCCTGAGTAGAATGGCAGGTCAACACCAATACCAACATTGGCAGCTATCCACCCATAGGCTTGTCCTTCGGCATACCAACCATTAATACCTATTGCTCCGCTTCTGCTTTCACATGAGCGGTTACCATAGTCTTTCATAAGGATGTCAAAACCCAATCCGCACCCAAAACGGCCATAAAACATCAACCATTTACGATCCCCGGTATCGAAATTAAACCCTGCTCCAAAAGCAAAACCTTTTCCGG
>JAHEEB010001058.1 GCA_024640925.1 Bacteroidota bacterium
TATTGTTAGTAAGGAACTAAATAATAAACAATTAACTGGTAATGTTATTGCTTTCTCATTAACTAATGAGTTGAGTAATATTTCTGGTTCAAAAGACAAACTCAATGTTCCAGATCCAAACATTATTTTGGCGATAGTCACATATCTGAAAGCTTCTTAATTTTTTATTTCTTGTCTTAACTTAAATCCCCGGTGAATAGTAGAATTCCGGGGATTTTATTTTTGTTTTTGCTATGTATAACCCAACTTAAAATTTCATAATTAAGGTGCAAATTCTTAATCGTGAGTTTAATCAATTTGTTGTTCGATATTTTCTAATGACAAATTTTGGGCAACCATTTTTGAAAGACAGGAAAAACATGGCATATTATTTGTAAATCACAACAATCTTAATTACATTATGTATTAAAAAGGTATACAACGTAACTATTTTGACATACCTGCGTACACAAAGCAATTATTAAAGAAATCTCAATTTTAAACCTGTAAAAAAATTAACAGAAAAATGTAACAGAAAACAACTTTCAATTTCACATCGATGCCTGCTGAATATGGCGTTCGGTGAATGTATCTCAAAGACTAAGATAATTGAGATTTATGAAAGAATGGATAAACAAAAAATTTACAGGAATAAACCCTTTGCAAATTGTTAATAACACGGCTGTTCAATGTTCATAAAAAATAAATGAATTTGAATATTGAACAAATAAATTATCTATTATTGCTCTCAACATACGATTCCAAAGGGTTTGTATGAAAAAAGCTGAAAATTAACACTTTACAATCATTTAAAATGCAGTTTGCTTTACAGAAAAACAAGGTACTTAAGGATTTTGGACTTGAGTACTCCGTTCCCTCAGAATTTAATGAGGATGCAGATCTTGAACCTCCAAGTGGGGAGGTTGCCAGAACAACTACAGTTCTACCTGGTATAAAAGGACTAAAGGTTTATCGGAACGATATACCTATCAGCCAGCGCACCAGGGAATTTATGAAAAAGTATTTTCCCCAGGTTGCCGACTCAGAATGGAATAGTTGGCAATGGCAAATCAGGAACAGCTTTACTTCCTTCCAACAGCTTTCCACTTTCCTTTCTCTCTCAGAAAACGAGGTTCGACCCTCCATCGAGAATCAACAACTTCCGGTTCGTATCACTCCTTATTATGCAAGTCTGCTTGATGCTGATAATCCTTTGCAGCCTTTACGTAAAACTATGATACCGGATGAAGGGGAAATGTACATTGCTCCTGAGGAAAAGGCTGACCCTCTTAGCGAAGAGTCTGATAGTCCTGTGCCACACATTGTTCATCGATATCCCGACAGGGTTTTATTCCTGGCTACTGGTTTTTGTTCTGCCTATTGCCGGTATTGTACCCGGACTCATATGGTGTCGAAGAAAGACAAATGTCATGTAAACAAAACTGAATGGGATGTTGCCTTGGATTATATTCGCTCTCACTCAGAAGTTCGTGATGTATTAATTTCGGGCGGAGATCCTTTAACATTATCTGATAGCAGGTTGGAATATCTGCTTTCTCAAATCAGGGCTATTCCGCATGTCGAAATTATTCGTATTGGCACCAAAGTTCCTGTTGTTTTACCGCAAAGGGTAACTCCGGGTTTGGTTAATATGCTTAAGAAGTATCATCCGTTATTAATGAGTATTCATTTTACTCACCCCGATGAGTTGACAGACGAAACGGCATATGCCTGTAAAAAATTGGCAAATGCAGGAATACCATTAGGTAGTCAGACGGTATTGCTGAAAGGCATAAATGATAGTGTTGAAGTATTTACAAAGCTTGTCCATGAATTATTAAAAGTCAGAGTCAGGCCATATTATCTCTATCAATGTGATCCTATTCCGGGTTCTTCTCACTTTAGAACTACGGTTGAAAAGGGTATTGAGATAATAAAAGGTCTTCGTGGATTTACTTCAGGGTACGCAATACCTCATTTTGTAATTGACGCTCCTGGCGGTGGTGGTAAAATACCAATTCTCCCTAACTATGTTTTGGGAAAGAATGATGAAGGTTATGTCTTAACAAATTTTGAGGGAAAGACTTTTTATTATCCCGAAGTTAGTGAGGTTAAAGCCACTCTTTATCACGATAATTGTTAATTATTTAAACAAATAAAGGGAATTAATCACCTTTATTAGCAAATAGTATACAGAAGTAAGGAACAAATTTCAAAACCAGAAAGGAGGTTCAAAGGACCT
>JAHEEB010000305.1 GCA_024640925.1 Bacteroidota bacterium
TCTGTAGTTAAAAACCTTTCAACAGGTTCATCGCAACTTACTATGAATAGCAAGCCAAGAAACAATCCTAATAATATTCTGAGTCTCTTCATGTTCATAATTTTTCTAATAATTATTGTAAAATGGATTTTGAACAAGATTAGAGTTGTTCTCTAATTCAGTGTAATAAATTGGCAAATAATGACTTAATGTATCCCTATATTTATTCATTTTTGTAATTAACTTATCGGAAGGTACATTAACTGAAATGGCAGATATTAATAAATCAATTCTTTCATAATGATTCCGTTTAGCATTACGAAGAATATCGTACCATCTCTTGCCTTCAAAAGCAAATTCTCTCGATCGCTCATTAAGAATAAATTCACCCATAGACAACCTGTCTGTAACTACTTCGTATGAAGCCTGAGCAGCATTGGCCCTTTTTCTTACTGTATTTACAAGCTTAAGAGATTCGTCTAGAGAACCAAGCTGATTTAAGGCTTCCGCTTTATTTAACAATATCTCGGCATAACGATAAACAATAAAATGAGCATATGATTCACTGGAAGCTCTTACCTGATCACGATTTGCTCCAAGGTATTTCCAAATTGAATAGCTGTTGGCTGCAGAGAATGAACAACCATCGCTCCTGATATCAGAACTATCGACAGGATCACTCGCATCTTCAGGAAAGAATTCTTCTACTGCAGCGGCAGATGCTTTATATCTGTTTCCTTTATATAGGTCAGAATAAAATGGATTTTGCTTAACGGATGAAAAGGGTAGTTCAAAAATTGATTCCACCGAATTACCCATACCATAAAGATTTACAAACCAGTCCTCATCTCTTGCGACGAGCCCGAATACTCCTGAATTTATTATTTTATTGCAGGCAATAATACAACTGTCGTATTGTTCACACCACAAATATACATCAGATTGAATGGCATTTACAGTGTATTTTGTTATGCGGCCCTTATCTGATTCTTTATCGCCATAAGTATATACGACATAATCTTCTGCCGCTAAAAGATCTGACTTAATTTTGCTCAAAATTTCAGAACTTGAACTTTTAGGCAGGTTAATTTCATCGGCATCACTCGTTGTAGCTTCAAGTTTAAATGGAACTTCACCAAAATTGCGTACAAGGTAAAAATACATTAAAGCACGCAAAGCTAATGCTTCGCCAATGTACTGTTTGAGATTTTCTTCAGTAAAAGTCGGATCGAGTCCTACTACTTCAGGTGCATATTGCAGAACTGTATTACAATAATTTATAGTACGGTAAAATGAATTCCACCGACAGAACGAATTTTCCTGATCTACATCCCCAACAAAAATTTCATAAAATTCATACATAGGGCTATTTCCCGGTACAATCCAGTCAGCTCTCATTTCTCCCCAGATGAACATAAGGGTTGGTATATCTTTGGTAGTGCCGGATGTATTTCCTAATAATGATGCATAACAACCCATCATGGCTGAAAGAACATCATCGCCCGATTGCCAGAAATCGTCCCGTATAATACCATTTTCAGGTTCGGTATATAACCAGTCGTCACAAGCTCCCATTAAAATGGCTACTGCCAGCAACACTATTTTATAGTTAATTTTTCTTCTCATAGATTCCAATTATTAATCAGATGCTTTTAAAAAGTAACTCCAAGGATTACTGTCAATTCTTTGGCCCTGGGTGTGTTTGAATTATCGTAGCCTACTGTATATATAGTGCCATCGCGGCTGTTGATATTAATTTCCGGATCTTGTCCCTGATAATTGGTGAATGTAAACAGGTTGTTACCTGTAACAGAAAGCCTTAAACCTTCCAATTTATATTTTGAAATAACTGCTTTTGGAAACTCATACGATAAGGTAATATATTTCAGACGGAGGAACGAACCATCGTCAACAAAGCGACTTGAGCCAAGCCAGTTGAAACCATAATTAATCAGAGCGCGTGGCATATCTGTTTCGTCGCCAGGTTTTCTCCACCTGCGTAAAGTAGCCGTTGTCTGGTTATCGTATTTATACATATTTTCCCCATTCATCTGAGCTTTATTGATAATATCGTTTCCATAGCGATAATAGAAATAGATATTGAATCCAAAATTTTTATATTTAATGGTAGAACCAAATCCTCCTAAAAAGTCAGGATTGGCATTGCCCAGGTAAACAATATCATTATAATCGATATTTCCATCATGGTTTATATCACGGTATTTAGCATCACCAGCTTCAAATTCATGGTTTACATATGGATAGAAATAAATCATTTTAACCGCGTTGCCATTGGCATCGTAAATCTGATTTCCTTTTGCGTCTCTGGCAATTAGTTCACTTTCGTCCTTATAAACTCCATCGTATATATATCCATAAAACGAACCAATAGGATTTCCGATTTGAACCCATTTCGCATACTCCCCATTATTTAAATAAAGATACTTGGTACCAACGCTTTTATCAATTTCTTGCAGAATGTTATAATTACGGGCAATATTAAAGTTAAAACTAACCGCCAGATCTTGTCTTTTAATAACAGTAGATTGAAAGTTAAAATCCCACCCATTATTATCCAGTGTACCAATGTTCTTATAAATTTTATCGTAACCCGAAGTAGAATTCAAATCAAAATCCTTCGAAAGCATATCCTTAGTGCGGTTTCTATATAAATCAAATTCTATAACCATCCGCGAATTAAACATTTCAGCCGAAACACCCACATTTGTTGTTATGATCGTTTCCCATTTCAGGTTTTCAAGTTCCATATCCGATGGGTAAACGGCAGTATTACTTAAATATGACCATCCTGCCGTTTTGTAATTATTAAAAAACAGGTAGGAATAGGAAGGTGCATTCCCATTCATTCCATAACTGCCTTTAAATTTCAAATCATCAAGGAAACTCCATTCCGGCATAAATGGTTCTTTGGACAATCTCCAGGCAGCAGATAATGTGGGAAAGTAGCCATAACGGTATTTTTTATCAAATTTTGAGTTACCCTCCATTCTCACTCCCGCAGCCACAATATACCGATCGAGTAATATATAGTTCACCAATGTAAGCGCTCCTATATCTCTGTAAAGCCAGCTTGAATTATAAAGCCCAAGTTCATCTTCAATAACCCTGGCCGGGTTCGAAGGATCCTGAAGCTCTGAAGAGGCAGAGTTGGCAGTTATACTCCTGTACTCAACTCCATGACTCTGGTTGGTCTGAAATTGGACTGTAGCGGAAAGAGAATGTATTTCTTTGAATACATTGCTGTATGACAAGCGGTTATTGGTAAATACCGTAGCTTCATCTTTGTCCCAATCAATTGCTTTGTTCACATTAATATCGTTCCAGGGCCTTCCAGTAGCAATCTGTGGCAAAAACCAGTTCTTCTTGGTGTTGTTCATATCAAAGGCCAGGTCGAAATTGTACTTCAATCCTTTTACCAATGTATATTCAAGAGAAAAATTTGTATTAACCCTGTCGTTGGATATCTTGTAAAGAGCGCTCTCTGCCATAGCTACAGGGTTAAATGTACTGCTTGCAGAATTTGCAATGTAATTTCCCTGGATATTCTGTTCGGGAGAAAAAAATACATCCGTCTTATTCCCATTTTCGTCATACTCATATATTGACATATTTGGCATTTTTTTGTATGCCACTTCCCTCATAGATGGGTCTTTACTTCCATATTCATAATTCAGATTATTTATGCCATGAGCATAGGAAACATCTGCCTTTATCAATAAACTATTGGAAATACGATAATCCAGATTAACACGAGTTGTAAAACGTTTTAAATCGGTACCCAGGGTAACCCCCAACTGATCCTGGTAATTTGTAGATACACGGTAGGCAGCTTTTTCACCACCTCCTGCTATAGAAAAATCGTGGTTATTGGTATAACCTGTTCGGGAAATTGCGTCAAGCCAGTTAGTATTTTGACCGTAATTATAGTACCACCAAGGATCGTTCGGGTCATATGCAAACTCTTTATTAACCAAAGTATTAAGAGGTATTCCATTTGTATTCATAGTCCCTTCCAGGATAAGAGTTGAATATTGATCCCCATTTAACATGGGAATGGGATCAGGTTCAAACGATGCTGTACCTCTGTATGTATAACCAATCATTGGTTTCCTGCTTTTTGAACCTCTTTTTGTTGTAACCATCAGAACACCATTCGAAGCACGGGTGCCAAATAAAGCGGTTGCTGAAGCATCTTTTAATACGGTAATTTCTTTGATATCATCCATGGAGATGTTGAGCATCTGTGAATATCCCTCTTCGTTTGCAGTAGCAAAATCGAAATCGGACGATATGTTTGTTTCATAAGGAATATTGTCAACAACAATCAAAGGATTTTTCCTGGCATTTAAGGAGCTCACACCCCGGATACGGATTGACATACCGGCACCCGGGTCACCTGAATTCGAAACAATATCCACCCCTGATATACGACCTTGCAAAGCTTCGTCAAATGTCGATGCCTGAACACTTTGCACATCTTTCATGTCGATTTTTTTAACCGGTATAGCCAAATCTCGGTCATTAATTTCCATTATACCCGTATTTGTTTTACGGTGTGCAGTAACTTCAGCAACATCTAATTCCTGCACATCTTCATTGAGCCCAATCAAAATATCGTTTTGAGAACCTATTTCAACAATTTTTGTCTGATATCCCATATAACCAACCTGCAGTTTATTTGCTGTACTTTCAATTTTAAGTGCAAAATTACCATTCGTATAAGTTACTGTAGAGTGAATAACCCTGTTGTTATTATCAATTTCAACGATGCTTGCGCCAGGTAACCCAATGTTATCCGAAGCTCCAATAACCTGACCTTTGATTAAAATCCCTTGTGAATAAGCCATACAGGGCATCAGAAGGCTTATAAACAGAAAATATATAGATATTCTTGTTTTTTTCATAATGTCATGATTTTAATAGCGTAAATAATTGTCAACCAGGTGGATTACTGCATTATTACCCAGTTTACTATATTGAGTATTTTCCGGATCGACAACTTTAGCGATATTCCCGTAATCATCGAAGAAAAGTATATCACCTGATGTGTTATCACAACGAACATACGTTTCACCATCTACTGTTTTATATAAGGTTTTAACTGTGCCTGTTGCAGCAATTTCCGGAACAATTATTGATCCTTTTAAGCAATGAAACCATATAAATTTTGCAACCTTCTCCTGTTCAGCTTCCGTAAATGCAACACTTCCAATGGCTGGCAGATAACCGTCACGAACAGCAGCATCAATAGCTGTATCGCAAGGCACCAAAATTGTATAGGGATCTGCTGATGACAGATTTGTTATTTCCTTTGTGGACAAATTGTACAGATAACCAGAAAGACCTGAAGCAGATTTCTCCAGATATTTATAAAACTTGCTGTATGGATCATGTTGTTCTATGTCCTTACCAATATTTTCTATTGAATAATATAAAAAATTACTTAAAACATAAGAAATTCCATTACTCCTTGTTTTCTTTTCTTTAGGGAACAATGTTTCTCCATTGTGAATATTGCCTGTTCCCCATATCTGGCCATTAGCATATCGAATAAACTCGCCACCATATGTTTGAATGTAACCAGTACCTGAAAAGTCCTCAAATTTCTGGTTAACAACAATATTCATGTTTACAATACGGTTTAATGCAGTTGAGGCTACAGTACCCAGAAAATCATTATTAAGAGACCATATGCTCAGAACATCATCATAAGTAAATCCAAATTCTTCAAAAACACTATTGGGAATCATAAAAATGGTAAACGAAAGATTTGTATTCTTAACAATGGTATACATGTTGGTAGTATAAAGAGCCTGGAGCATCATCGAATAGTCCGGATTTAAATAGATATCGCCCAGAAGGGTATAAAAAGAGTTCGTTTCCTGAACTTTACTGACGCCATAAAAAATACCGTTGCTTGCAATTTTTTTATC
>JAHEEB010001059.1 GCA_024640925.1 Bacteroidota bacterium
ACGTTTTAGAAAATTTGTTTTTTGAATAAAAACACTTCCTGGAAAGAAAACCAGGACTAAAACAGATGGAGACAACACTATGAAATGCTCATTGTTAAAGTATTTTACCACACTTTTCGTCATTACGCTGATGGTAACTAACTCTAATGCTCAATTGCAAACTGCCAGGATATTTACCAATGGCATGGTTTTGCAGCGAAATATAGATATACCCGTTTGGGGTACAGCTACGGCTGGTAGTGCTGTAGTAGTAACTCTTCAGTTATCATCTGACACTGTAAATGTCGATGCAAATGGCAAATGGAAAGCCACACTTCAGCCTCTTAATGCTGGGGGTCCTTATACTATGACTATTAAATGCGAAGGTGAGACTATTACCCGGACAGATGTGTATATTGGTGATGTATGGCTTGCTTCAGGCCAATCGAATATGGAACTTCAGCTTAATAATGCTACAGGAGGAACAGCAGAAGCAGCATCAGCTAATAATCAGACAATTCGTCAATTTAAGGTTACCAGCACAATGGGTACCGAACCTGTTGATGATGTTCTGGCTGGTAGCGCTTGGACTCCTGCAACTTCAGCTTATGCAGGTAGTTTTTCTGCCCTTGGATATTATTTTGCGAAAAATTTACAGTCAGAAGTTGGTGTGCCTATTGGAATTATTAATGCTTCCAAGGGAGGTGCACGAATTGAAGCATATATGAGTGAAGAAATGCTTGGCTTCGACGAAACGTTTGTGACTCTTGCTAATGGTGAACCGGAAAGACAACCCACTTTAGCTTTCAATACAATGATTAATCCTCTTGTGGGGTTACCACTTAAAGGTATTATCTGGTACCAGGGCGAGTCGAATGCCGATATTTCTGAAGATGCCATTGCTTATGTTGATCTCTTTAAAAGAATGATTAATGGGTGGCGGGAACTATGGGGACAGGATGTACCATTTTTATGGGTACAACTTCCAAATTATGGAACAGCCGCAGTAGAAAGCACACCCGGAACATATGATGCATGGCCTGAATTACGTGCCTGTCAAAGCAGGGCATTATCTCTTCCGAATACCGGCGAAGCCACTACCATTGATGTCGGTGATGTTGATATTCATCCTAAAGATAAAGCACCTGTTGGTTACCGCTTGTCTTTGGTGGCCCGTAAAGTTGTTTATGGCGAAGATATTGTATATTCAGGGCCACGTTACAATGGTCATAAAATAAAGGAAGATGGCCATGTTATGATTGCTTTCGATCATATTGGCGGGGGATTGGTTGCTAAGGATAGCACCAATGGATACCTTCACTGGTTTTCTATGGCTGGCAGCGATGGAACACTTCATCAGGCAGAGGCTGTTATTTCCGGAGATTCTGTTGATGTCTGGTGTGACCAGGTTTCTTCTCCTGAAATTATTCGTTATGCATGGGAATACAACCCGGTTGGTGTGAATTTCTATAATACTGAAAATTTGCCGGCAGTTCCGTTTTTCATCTACGTTAAGCCCCAGGGATTCAAAATAAGCTCTTTTGTTACAACCGATACAACAATTGAAAGAGGAAGTAGTGTTGTTCTTTCGTGGGAAACTCACGGAGCTTCTTCCATTACACTTAATAATGTATCGGTCGATTCTACCGATGGTAAAAGAGTTTGGCCATTGGAAACCACAACCTATACTTTACGGACAATTAACAGACTGAATGCAAACGATACGGATTCTGCCTCTATTACTGTAAAAGTCACAGAACCTATGCCCACAATAACTATTAAATCCGATTTGGGAGAATTAGTAGCACCTGATACACTGGTAACCATAATTGCCAGTCCATATGCACCAGGAGGCGGAACAATTGCCAAAGTCGAATTTTATATCGACGATGTGCTGATTGGTACCGACACGGAGTCTCCATATGAAGCAGAATGGAATACTTCGGATACAGGGTTGTATACAATAACGGCTGTTGTTACCGATGGAAAAGGAAATAGAGTGAAATCGGCCGATTTGGTTATAGAAGTATCTAATCTTACTTTGGTTAAATGGGAAGCTGAAAATGCCACACATACAGGAAATGGCTCAATTAAAAGCAGTTCATTAACCAGTGGTAGTAAATATGTCGATTTAACCGATGGTAATTGGGTTCTCACATTTAGTAAAGTTAATGTTGATGAGGCTGGTGAATATGAACTTAATATCAGGTATATGTTAAATTACGAGTCTCCAAAAGCT
>JAHEEB010000306.1 GCA_024640925.1 Bacteroidota bacterium
AAATTCAAGTTGGAATAACCCAAAAGTTAAAACATGCTCCCTTAAGGTTCTCAATTATAGGGCAGCAATTGCAAAAACCAAACCTGCTTTACGAGACCGACGAAGATAAGGAAGAAGCTATCGATGCATTTACAAATGAACCCAAAACGGTTGATCGCAAAGCTGAATTTGCTGATAATTTTATGAGGCACATTATTTTTGGTGTGGAATTATTACCGACCAAAAATTTCAGTGTTAATTTCGGGTACAATTATAAGCGCCGACAGGAGATGAAGGTAGAAGTTAAACCAGCAATGGTTGGTTTTTCCTGGGGATTTGGTTTAAAAGTCAGCAAATTCAGGATATGTTACGGACGTTCGTCATATCACCTTGCAAGAGGCACTAATAATTTTTCTGTCACGATGAACTTATCCGAATTTGGTACACATCTGTAATTCTTATAACTCCAAACGAATATACTTTTAGCAGTCCGGTGGATATATTTTGTTGCTAAAGCGCCATTATCAATTGTTTAAGATGAAAATACTTCCTCTGTTTTATAGTCCATGCCCTTTCTTAAAATAGGTAGTTCCAACATTATTTTCTACTTTTAAGACTTGAAAATTTGAAATGAAATTAAACAAAAAAATTGTTGTAGCCCTTGATGGGTTCTCATCTTGTGGGAAAAGCACGTTTGCCAAACGAATTGCTGACACCCTGGAATATGTGTTTATCGATAGTGGAGCCATGTACAGGGCTGTCTCTCTTTTTTCTATTCAGAATAAGATGGTAACAGAGTCTAAAATTGACCAGACAGGGTTGATACAAATGTTACCCAAGATAAAAATTCACTTTCAGCGAAATGAAAACGGACTGGTATCAACTTATCTGAACGGTAAAGATGTTGAGAAAGAAATAAGAGGTGTTGCTGTATCGCAACTGGTAAGTGAAATCAGTAAAATTAAAGAAGTTCGTTTATACCTTGTTCAAATGCAGCAAGAACTTGGAAAAGAGAAAGGTATTGTAATGGATGGACGCGATATAGGAACCGTGGTTTTTCCCAATGCTGAAATAAAAATATTCATGACCGCTTCGGTTGATGTTAGGACAAAGCGGAGGTACGATGAGCTGATAGCCAAAGGTTTTGAAGTTTCTATTGATGAGATAAGGAAGAACATAGAGGAAAGGGATAATAATGACCTGAACCGTAAGGAAAGTCCCCTTAAACAGGCTGCAGACGCTGTTGTTCTCGACAATGGTTCTATGACAATAGATGAACAAATGAATTGGTTCAAAGATTTGCTGAAGAGTCGAAAGTTATTGGAAGAATAAAGACATGGAAGTTATTATCGATAACAAATCGGGATTTTGCTTTGGCGTGAAAAAAGTTATCTCACTTGCTGAGGAAGAGTTGAAAAAGAACAGTACTTTATATTGTCTGGGTGATATTGTTCATAATGAAGAAGAGATTAACAGGCTATCAAAAATAGGATTGAAAGTAATCGATAAAAATGAATATTTAGCGCTTAATAATTGTAAAGTTCTTATTCGTGCTCATGGAGAACCCCCCGAAACATATGAACATGCCCGTAAAAATAATATTGAACTTATTGAAGGTACTTGTCCTGTTGTTCTAAAGCTTCAGAAGAAGGTCCGTAGTGCGTTTAATACTCTTGAAGGCGAGGGCTCTGTAATTATTTTTGGCAAACCAGAACACCCTGAAGTAATTGGTCTTAACGGACAGATTAATAACAAGGCAATTGTAATAGATAAAAAAGATAAATTAAGCAATATAAATTTCACAAAACCCATTGTACTTCTTGCCCAAACTACTATGAACAGGGAAAACTACTGGGAACTTAAGATGGAGATTGAGAAGAATCTTAAATCACCGGATTTGCTTGATTCTAATGATACCATTTGTGGACAAGTAGCTAACCGGGGCCCGTGGCTTGAAGAATTCAGCAAATCGGTAGATGCCGTGGTTTTTGTGGGAGGTAGAAAAAGCTCCAATAGCAAAGTGCTTTACCAGCATTGTTTACAGGTCAATAAGAATAGCTATTTTATCTCAACAGTCGATGAGGTTAAGGATTTGCCCTTGTCAGGTTATTCGCGTACAGGTATTTGCGGGGCAACATCAACCCCCCGTTGGCTTATGGAAGACATTGCCCGAAAAATAGAAATTCTTTTCCCATAGAATGAGCCGCGAAAAGACAATATTTGTTGATCTACTGCTTCCGGTTGCTGTACCAAATCTGTATACATATCATTTACCCGATTCATTGGACAGTTCAAATGTGATACCCGGAGTAAGGGTCTGTGTCCAGTTTGGAAACAGAAAATTGTTTACAGCGCTTGTGATAAGGGTACATGAAACCCCTCCGGAACATTACAAAACCAAGGAAGTCCTTACAATTCTCGATGACAAGCCGGTTGTTAAAAGCTGGCAACCCGAATTCTGGCGTTGGATTTCGGATTACTATATGTGTACAATGGGCGAGGTTTTTAATGCAGCCTTGCCAGCCGGGTTAAAACCCGAAGGCCAGACTCGTATTTATCTTTGTGAATTACCCGAAACAGGCGTAGAACTTACTCCTTCCGAAGAAAATATAGTACATATTATTGAGAATGAACTAGGCATAACAATCGATAAACTGAAAAATAGTCAAGGAAACAAAAATGTTATTAACACGCTAAGAAACCTTGTTGATAAAGGAGTTGCCAGTTTCGACGAAGAGCTATTGGAAAAGTATAAAACAAAAACAGTCGATTTTGTATGTCTGCATCCCAATCTTCAGAATGAAAGCAGCTTGAACGAATTGCTGAACCACCTCGAACGGCGGGCACCAAAACAGCTCGATGCTTTACTAGTATATCTTCAGTTGTCAGGGAACATTAGTACTGAAGGGTATATGCCTGTTGCAAAAGCACATTTAAGTTCACATTCAACGATTTCTCCTGTGGCAGTTAAGGCATTGGCAGATAAAAATATTCTCGAAATTATTAAGAAAGAGTCAACCCGATTGGAAACGGGGCACATAGTTACCAGAGATGTTTCCCTTTTAAGTGAAAAGCAGAATCTGGCACTTGAGACAATCAAAAAGCAGTTTAAAGAAAAAGATGTTGTTTTATTGCACGGTGTTACTTCAAGCGGCAAAACAGAGATATATATCCATCTGATAAACGATCAGCTTAATAATGGGAAACAAGTCTTGTATCTTTTGCCTGAAATTGCCCTGACAACGCAAATTATTACACGATTACGAAATGTCTTCGGCGACAGTGTCGGAATTTATCACTCTAAGTTTAGCGATTCAGAACGTGTTGAAGTATGGAATAACCTGATATCGAAGGGAAATAATGGTAACGAGATAAAAATTATTCTGGGAGTCCGTTCATCAGTATTTCTTCCATTCGATAACCTGGGACTTATTATTGTGGATGAGGAGCACGAGAATACATATAAACAATTCGATCCTGCTCCAAGGTATCATGCCCGCGATACATCTATATATCTGGCATCGGTGCATAATGCCAAAGTACTGTTGGGAACTGCTACACCTTCCATCGAGAGCTACTTCAATGCTAAAAACGGTAAATATGGGTTAGTTGAACTTTTTGAGCGGCATTTGGATATTAAACTCCCTGAAATTCAGGTAGTGAATATTATTGAGGCCCGTCGCCGGAAACAAATGAGTTCTCATTTTAGTCCTCAACTTATTTCTGAGATTACACAAGCCCTGAACAACCAGGAGCAGATAATACTTTTTCAGAACAGACGCGGTTTTTCCTCATTTCTCGAATGTAAAGAATGTGGTTGGGTGCCTGTATGCAAGAACTGCGATGTAAGTTTGACCTATCATAAAGGTATCAACAGGCTTGTTTGTCATTATTGTGGCTATAATTCTGGTATGGTTCAGCATTGCAAGGCATGCGGAAGTACGAATATAACAACAAGGGGATTTGGGACAGAAATGGTAGAAGGAGATATATCAATCCTTTTCCCCGAAGCAAGGATAGCTCGCATGGATCTTGATACAACACGAAGAAAGAAAGCTTATGAAGAGATTATTGAACAATTTACTACCGGTCAGATTGATATTCTTATTGGCACGCAAATGGTTTCTAAAGGGCTCGATTTTGATAATGTAAGTGTAGTAGGCATTCTCAATGCAGACATTATGCTGAATTACCCCGATTTCAGGGCACACGAAAGAAGTTTTCAACTTATGGCACAGGTTAGCGGCCGATCTGGCAGAAAGAAAAAACAGGGAAAAGTAATTATTCAAACATCCGATCCGAAGCATAACATTATAAGTCAGGTAGTAACTAATAATTATACCGAATTTTTTGGAAGCCAGATGGGAGAGAGGAGTCAGTTTAGATATCCGCCTTATTTCAGATTGATTAATATAATTACCAAGCACAAACAAAGAGAAACGGCTCATCAGGCCGCAAATCTGCTTGTAAGTGAACTTCGCAAAGAGCTTAATGCCCAGATTCTGGGACCTGAAGCACCATTGGTTGGAAGGGTGCAAAACTGGTTCCTGGAAAGCATTCTTATTAAACTACCCAAATCAATACAATTGGGCGATCAAAAAAGGAAGATATTAACCATCATTGATTATGTAAAAACACAACCCGGGTTCAGTACAATTGTAATAAATGTTGATGTTGATCCATATTAGAATTGTTGGATATTACTCTATAAAAAAACAAGAGGTAAACGCTTTGAAATAATTTTCCTAACTATGGACAATTCAATAAAAAAGTAATTTATTATGGAGAAGAAATAAGCCATGTTAATAAAAACGTTTAACAGGGTTTCTGTATTTCATCTATATTTGGACTCCTAAAAAATCAATTTATAAAGAAATCAAATCAAAATAATTATGTTGTTTAATATTGTAATGCAGGTAGTGACAGAGAATAAATTGCCCCAAACTGTCACAGGTGGGCAGGCAGAAATGTCATTGCTGGAACTCTTCATGAAGGGTGGAGTAATGCTGATACCAATTCTTCTTTTATCGGTTATTGGTATTTATATAATGTTCGATCGGTTCTTTGATATTAGAAAGTCTGGTCGTGTTAATGAAACAATGATAAAAAATTTTAAAGAATACTTAAAACAGTCAAATATTAGTTCAGCAATTGCAGAAGTGCAGGGCAGGAGAGAATCGTTGCCTAAAGTATTATGTCACGCTGCAATGCAGATTGGAAGGCCGATGAATGAGATCGAAGGATCTATTGAACTTGCCAGTCAGGTTGAAATTAATAAGATGAACAAAGGACTTCACTACCTCGGACTGATTGCAGGTATTGCACCTATGTTAGGATTTGTTGGTACAATAATCGGGGTTATTAAAATATTCTATAATATTTCCCTTACCGACAATATCAGTATTGGTGTAATTTCCGGAGGATTATACGAAAAGATGATCGCTAGTGGTACTGGTCTTGCTGTAGGTATAATAGCATTTGCCGGATATCATGTCATAAATGGAATGATTCATAAATTTATGAATCGTGTTGAGTTTGAAAGCCTTGAATTTTTTAACATCATTCAGAACAAGAAATGAGACTGAAAAGATCCAACGACGATAAAGTTGAAATATACGCTGCTTCGCTGAACGATATCATGTTTTTCCTGTTGTTGTTCTTTTTGATTGTTGCAACATTTGCCAATCCGAATGTTATTAAACTTATGTTGCCAAAAGCTAAAGCGAGTCAGACTATTTCAAAGAAACAAATTACCCTTTCAATAACTTCAGATAAAAGGTATTATATCGATACCCGCGAAGTATCACTTGTTGGTTTGGAGACACAACTATCGGCAATTAAAAAAGGGATACCTGATGTAACTGTTATTGTTCGTGCGTCGGGAGATATTAGTGTCCAGGATTTAGTTGATGTACTCCAGATAGGGGCTCAATACGGTATTAAAATGATATT
>JAHEEB010000017.1 GCA_024640925.1 Bacteroidota bacterium
AATATGTTTGAGTCATCATAGCCGGGTTCTCCCGAGGTGTTTGTGGCAATTAAGCCAGGAAGACGGCCAATTAAAGTGTTATTTATTGATGAGGCTGGTGTTGTTCCCAGATCCTTTCCGGAGGCTGAAACGACAGAACCAGTAATAGTTGCCTTTTTCTGGGTTCCATACCCGATAACAATAACTTCCTCGAGATTTTGAATATCAGTAATCATACTTACATTTATTTCCGTCTGATTGCCAACAGGTATTCTTTGAGACACAAAACCCAGGTAAGCAAAAATTAGAATGGACTCATTCCCCTCGGGAAGATTAATAGTGAAATTTCCGTTCATATCGGTTACTACTCCTGTGGTTGTGCCTTCTACAGAAATATTAACACCAATTAGCGGTTCTTTAGTAACTTCATCAATTACTTTTCCGGTAATAACCTGTTGCTGTAACTCTGTTTTTGAGGCAATTACAATCAAACCATTTTCCAGAAGCTTAAATGTGTTATTGGTGTTTTCGAAAGTTGCATTTAAAACTGAGCTTACTGGTGTTTTGGTTACATTCATACTAACCCGAATAGTGTTCACATCGCTGTCGCGATAAAGAAATTTGTAATTGGTCTGACGTTCAATTGAAGCAAAAACTTCTTTTGCTGTCGACTGATTAAGGTTTAATGTTACCCTTTCGTTTTGTGAATACGTCGAAGCGCTTACATAGAGCAAGTTTACTGTCAATAAAAACGTGGTGATTTTCATAATGAGCAAGGTTTTTTTTATCCAATAGGAATCCTTCTCTGAAAATGAATCTTTTCTGTTTTTCATTTTTCAAAAGTTAAATGGTTCATTAATCTGTAAGAAATTCTCAATCAGGCTAAATCTGCAACATTTGCCTGTTTGTGTATTTTACCTGATGGTTCTAATAGAATGGACGTGTTGTCTTCATAGAATTTATTTTTAAATAATTAGGGGGTTTTATAAATATCAACTTTATCTTTTTCAATGGTATAGCGGATTGGTGCAATCATTGATAGTGCATTGAGCGATTGCTGCAATGTTTCCTTTTCAAATTTTCCGGAATACCTGCTTTCATTAAGTTCTGGAGCATGAATAATAACTTTTACATTGTACCATCTCTCGAGTTTAATCATAAGATCCTGGAAAGTCTCATTATCAAAAACAAGAAGGTTATCTTTCCATGCTGTATAGTTGGTAGTATTAATATTTGTCTCAACAACAGGCGTTGTATTTGCAACAATATCGCTAACAGGTAAAGGTTTTTCAACTTGCTCTTTGAGTTCAGTCTTTTCGTTTTCGATGGTGTTTTTAGGAATTGAAATTTTTTCGTTAGGCTTTAAATAAATATGTTCTGATTTTTGCTCTTCGGTTTTCCCTTTGAATATTTCTATAGAACCAGTTACCAGGGTTGTTACAACATTTTTATCTTCCGGGTATGCCTTTACATTGAAAGTAGTACCCAGAACCTTAATGTTTACATCAGAAGTTTTCACATAAAAGGGTGCCTTTTTATTTTTTGTAATATCGAAAAATGCTTCTCCTTCGAATTCCACCTGGCGGTTTTCTTTTCCGAATGAAACAGGATACTTAATATAACTTCCCGAATTGAGAGTGACTTTGCTCCCATCGGGCAGTGTAATGGTTGATTTTGAACCATAAGGTACCTCTACAACCACATATTCATTGCTTTTAATTACTGGTTTATTCTGTAAATAATTGTAAAACAAGAAAATACTTACTACAGCAAAAAAGAAGGCCGCATAAGACATAACCCGCATTGCAAGTTTCTTACTCCTGCGGTTAATCAGAGGAGCATTTGCTCCGGTTGATAGGTTGGTAACTATTTTTGAATAATTTTTTTCTGAGTCAAAGCGATCAGCGGAAGGAGAATTATCATTCCAGATTGTATCGAAGAAAGTGTTTACCTCTTCATTTGGATCTTCATTAAAATATGATTTAAGCAACGATATCTCATCCTCACTGATAGTTTTATCTTTGAGCTTTTCAATTAAGCAATATAGATTTTTGTTTTCCATCTGTTATATATTGAATTAAAATCAATTCTTCCGTGACCCGAAATTATTTTTTTTTATGTTTATACTTAACATAACCCATTCAGTTGCCATCTTTAAAGGAGTTAAAAGATAATTTTTCTTTTCCGTGATACACTTGGCAATCAGATTATTCGCTAAAATATTTTAAATATTCATCTTTTATAAACTTCAGACTGCTGCGCATTTGTGTATCGACGGTATTTTCGGAAATATTTAAACGAGTTGCTATTTCCCTATAAGTCAATCCTTCGAACCGGTTAAGCTTGAAAATTTCTTTGCGTTTAGGGGGCAATTGTTCAATTATTTTAGTAAGTATGTGCTGGGTTTCGGAAAAATCAATTTCTTCGTTGGTAGTATTCTGAGGAAAAATAATTTTGTCGACATCTGAATTTGCCTTATCATGAGATAGTAAGTAGTTGCGAAAAGCCTGGTAAGTATTATATCGGGCGATAGAATAAATGTATTTTACAAGATCCTTCGAAGAATCAAGCTGGGTACGTTGTTCCCATAACGCTAAAAAAGTTTTCTGAACAACATCTTCGGCTTCATTTTTTGATGGTAATAGTTTATTACAAAAATGAAATATTTTAACACCTAACAGGTTATAGATGGTTCGAAAGGCTGCTTGATCCCCGTTTTTTAAGTTTTCAATTGTTCTTTTATCGATAGATTGTTCCATCAGGCACTTCTGATCTAATTCGCTCATAAAAGTGCAAATATTTCTTACACAATAAGCATTAATATTTAAAAATCAAGATAATTCCCTATTCCTGATTAGTTAGTTGGTTAATAAATCTTTCGTATTTTTGTACAGTTAAATGGTTTGATTGATTTGTAAGAAAAATCATTTTGCGAAACGGGAGATACTGCAACCATTTCCCGTTTCTTTTTTGCAAAAGCTCGTCGGATGAATGCATTTCCCTTTTAATAAACCCGTTGATAACATGTGCGAAGGAAATCGTTCAATTAAAAACAACCTATTTCACTTAAATTGTTTTGACAGGATGGTAATAATAGCTTCACCACCCACTCTTAGCAGCTTTCTCACGAAGAAGGATTCGGATTAATCTTCCTGTTTCTGTAAGTTCTGATTCGGACCAGCCTCCTTTTGAAGATGCATGGGGAACAAGAGCTGCCGTTGTTTCCTTTTTATCTGCAATCATCCATTTAACACCAGAAATTTTGTTTGTGTCCATCCAATTATACCATTTCTCAAGCTCTTCAAAATTTATGGTACCATCACCCGATGCGTTGCTTTCTCCATATTCAGAAATAAAAATCGGAATTCCTTTTTTAAGGGCATAATTACATCTTTCTCTCAACCATTCTTTATGAGTATCGGCATAAAAATGAGCCGTATACATTATATTATCGAAACCGGTAATCGGATCATCTGCGGCAATTTGAACATCCTGGCTCCAATGTGGCGAACCAACCAGGATAATATTGTCCGGATCATACTGTCGGATTGTTTTTATAACTTCAATAGAATAGTTTTTTACTTCTTCCCAGGTATCGTTAACTGGTTCGTTATAGATTTCGTAAATAACATTTGGGTAAGCACCGTATTTCTGGGCCATCAATGAAAAAAAACTTTTTGCCTCTTCCTGTTTAAGGGAATGGCTATGCCAATCAATAATTACATAAATATTATTTCGAATTGCAGCATCGATAACCTGACTTGCTAATCTGAGAGCCCTTTTGGGACATTTTATGTAAGCCCTTTTGGGATCAACTCCAATGGCAGCCCTGACAACTTCTGCTTTCCAATCGTTAGCCAACCAGTTAATAACGTCAGCATTGTAATACTGAGGCCACCAATTATGCCACCCCAGACTAACTCCTCTAAGCATAACATCCTCATCATTTGACCCTTTAATAAAAACCCCATCAACATGAAGTTGACCAAATTTCTTAACGGGTTGTGAATAGGTATTATAGGAGAAGCAGATAGAAACAAAAATAATATAGATAACTTTTGTATTCATTTGTTTTGGTAACTAATAGATACTCATAAAAAGAACGCAATATTAGTAAAAAAATTAAGTAACTTCCAAATTATTAACTATCAAGCACTACAACTTTATCTGAATATTTTTTAAACCGTGATTTGCCAATCGAGGTACAAAAGTCAAATAAAACACCAGATATCTATTGCCTTAGCCAGGATAATCCAGAATTAAAAACACTAAAAAAACCCCGCTGAAATTGCGGGGTTTAATATATCTATGAATTCAAAGATTTTAGGAACCAGATTCTTCTGATTTTTCCTCGTCAGTGCCTTCTTTTTTCTCTTTAAAATAAAAATACACACCAAAAACCACCAAAACAATTACTATGGCTTTCCCTCCAAATCTATCCCATAGAGAGGCTTTAACCTTACCCGTGAGATCTATTTTTAGTTCAGAGGATATGAGTTTAACATCTTCATCAGTCAATTCAACATAGTTATCTCCATCAATATATCCGCAAACTTTGGGTTCAGTCTTAACCCACATAGGAATCCAGAACACATGAATTGTGTTGTATATAACTCCGAAATCAAAATTTGTTCCGTCTTCGGATACATAATATCCTGTGTCTCCCTCTTCTGTTATATAATATGCATTGTCGGGAATTTCTGCGATTTTCCTTATTTTTTCAGCTTCGCCCCAAATCACCATACCACGGGCATATGATTTGTTTAAGCCGAAAGTACATAAGCCTGCCACTGTAAGCATAAGCATCAGTAGGATTTGTTTATTCTTCATTTGAATTTGTATTAAAGATATTTATTTAGTTAAGAAAGATATTTTATAGCCTTATATAAGTCGAATGTAATCATAAATATCAATCTGACAAAATTTTTTAACCCAGCTAAGTTGTTATAGCAAATTAAAAAAACGAATCATTAATTTGCAATAATCCGTGAATTCTGTAAGAGGAAGGGTTTCATATCTATCGTGGATATCATGATACGCTTTTATTCCTCCAAGGGTATAAATATAAAAACCGGGAATACCTTTTTCATCAAATGCGCATTGGTCGCTATTACAAGCCTTCCCTCTTGATTCAATTTTTGGTAAAAGACTATCTTTATTATTTACCTGGTTTAAGAAAATAAACTCTTTCTTATAAACAGTGCCGTTCACTACTTTAATTCCTTCCTCGCCTGTGCCAGCCAAATCGAAATTAACCATAAACTTAATTTTACCCAAATTGATTGGGGAGTTTTCTGTAAAAGCCAGGGCTCCAAGTATGCCAAGTTCTTCAGCCGAAAATGCTACAAAAACCATGGTATACTTTGGTTTATTTTCAGAAAAATGTTTAGCAAGGTTCAGGATCATAGCTAATCCACTGGCATTATCGTTTGCTCCTGGAAAATATGTATCTTTCCCCATCATCCCCAGGTGATCGTAATGAGCAGTTACAACAATAAATGAATCGGGTGAAACAGCACCTGGAATTAGTGCTGCAACATTTTGGGTATTATATCTTCTTATATACTTACTCTCAACAAAAAATTCAATTTTTATCAATGAATCAATAACACTTTCTTTTTTTAATATTATTATCGGTCTGACATTCTGAAAGCATGATGCATCCCATGTAAGTTTGTCCGATGTGTACATTATTATGCCGGGAATTTGAATTTGATTGTCGTTTTTCAGAAAAGAAATTATATCATCGATTTTCTTTGTTTGTTCTGCACTTTCATTTTTCCTTTCAATATTATCAATTAATAAAAACGATGTGGATGAAATTCTAATTATCTCTTCCAGTTTAGATGGATTTGAAAGATCTGCCCTTTTAGCCTGAACAATAGAGAACGTTCCTCGGACAGAAGGGCATGAGGATTCGACAAGAAAATCTATTGCCGGAATTAATACTATGTTATTTAACTTTACTGATACAATCCCTGGAATTGTATTTACAGATACCGAAAATTTCTGAGTGTAGGAATCTTTAAATGCTGGGTTGGCATTCATTTTTATGAATTCATTGGTAATAAATTTTGCAGTTATTTTATCACCATCTCCCACATATCCGCGCCCTTTATACTCTGGAGAAGATAATTGTGAAATTACCTGTTTGGCATAATCGATATCCTGAGCAAATGCTCCTGTACATAAAATAAAGCCCACTGTAATAAATAATCTGCTCATTCCGGTAAAATTATTTGGTATACATCAGTAAAAATAATCCAATTTATTAATTCTAAAGATTAAGCCAGAACACTTTTAATTGTTGAGAATATTGGTGAAAAAATTAATGTTTCAAAATAAAATATCTGCTTATTAATTTTAAGACCTGCCATATTCGGCAGGTCTTTGTTTTTCTAATTTAAATTATTAATTTGGCAACCAAAATGCTTATCAGAAATACTATGAAACACCACATTAAAGTCTTATTTTTTACACTCCTTCTTGTTATTTGTTTTGGAGCTTGCGATGACCGCGAAGATGTATGGAATGCAAAAGATGTTTTTTCAACCTATACTCTTAAAAAGGAAGATAATACCCCGCTTTATCAAATTGAATCAACATGTTACGATACATTGAAAGTAGGAACTGAAACCAGATTCCTTTATAATATTGAGAGGAATGAGGATTGTACTTTTATGTTAACTTATGATACAACGAAAGAAGAATTTTCATTGGATCAATCCTCCAGGATAATAACTTATAAAGGACTTTCCGAAGGTCAGAATAATGTTTCTTTTGAAATTACCGATCCATGGAATCAGAAAAAAACATATACTTTACAGATTTATAACAGGGTTAACAAAGCACCAATTGCTTCTGCACAGATTACTCATGAAGTGGTTACCGGTGGTTACCAGATTACTATCGATGCAAGAAACTCATATGATGTAGATTCGAATCTGGGCGGTAAAATTGTTACCTATAAATATGAAATAACCAATGTTACAATACAAATATTAGACAAACCTTTCTATAACCATCTTTTTAGTCTTGAACAGAAAGGAACATTCAATATTTATGTGACAGTTCAGGACAATGATGGTGAATGGAGCCTCCCAACAGGTTATCAGTATACAATAAATTAATAACATAAAACAGGGTTTTGCAAGCCATTTTACAAATATTCGATAAATCATTCGTCGAACTATAGTGCATTTTTAAAAAATCGTTAGGTTTGTGATATAATTTTATATTTTATCACAGTGAGCGAATTATTTAGAAAAAAACCTTTGGATCAGCTTATCAATGAAGTAGAAAGCAGTGACCATGGTTTTAAAAAAGCACTATCTGCCGGAAATCTCATAACATTGGGTATTGGGGCAATTATAGGCACAGGTATATTTGTACTTACAGGTACAGCCGCGGCGAATCATGCTGGACCTGCTCTTACTTTATCTTTTCTGATTTCTGGAATTGGTTGTGTTTTTGCAGGTTTATGTTATGCGGAATTTGCATCTATGCTGCCTATTTCAGGCAGTGCTTATAGTTATTCTTATGCTTCACTGGGTGAGTTTATTGCCTGGATTATAGGGTGGGATCTCATACTTGAATACTTGTTTGCTTCTTCAACAGTTGCAGTTGGATGGTCAGGATATGTTGTAAGTTTTTTGAAAGATCTAAATATTAATCTTCCAATAGAATATGCTGCCTCCGCAGGTGCAAAATTAATAAATATCCCAAATGAAGGTTGGAAAGAAATAACCGCACAGTTAACAGAATCTTTGTCCAAATCAAATATTGATATAAACTCTCTTCCCCATACAACTGGAATTATAAATGTTCCTGCGATGTTTATAATAGCCTTTGTAACCATTTTGCTCGTAATAGGAATTAAAGAATCTGCTCGCTTCAATACAGTGATAGTTATCATTAAACTTTTAGTAGTTGTCTTATTTATCGCATGTGGTATATCCTATATAAATGTCGATAACTGGACTCCATATATTCCTGCCAATACAGGTGAATTCGGAAAGTTTGGGTTAAGTGGGATATTAACCGGCGCCGGAGTTATCTTTTTTGCCTATATTGGATTTGATGCTGTATCAACTGCCGCTCAAGAAGCAAAAAATCCAAAAAAGGACATGCCAATAGGCATTTTAGGCTCCCTGTTGGTTTGTACAATACTCTATATAGCAGTTGCAGCGGTATTAACAGGTATAGTTAACTATAAAGAATTAAATGTGCCAGCTCCCATTGCTTTAGCAATCGATAAAATTGGTGCTGCCCTTTACTGGCTTCGTCCTCTGATTAAGATTGGTGCTATTGCCGGATTAAGCTCAGTAGTGTTAGTTATGCTCATGGGCCAGCCCCGAATTTTCTTTACAATGTCCAAAGATGGACTCCTTCCAGAAATTTTTTCCAGATTACATAAGAAATTTAGGACTCCTCATATTACAACAATACTAACAGGTATTGTTGCTGCTATTATTGCAGGTTTACTTCCTATTAAAATTCTTGGTGAACTTGTTTCAATAGGTACACTTCTAGCCTTTGTAATAGTGTGTTGCAGCATTATGGTTTTACGAAAAAAAAATCCCGATACACATAGGCCTTTTAGAACACCCTGGGTACCTTTTGTGCCTATTGCAGGTATAGTTATTTGTATGGCTCAGATGTTAGCTCTGCCCTTTGACACATGGCTAAGATTGATAATCTGGATGGGGATTGGATTAGTAATTTATTTTGCTTATAGCAGAACTCATAGTAAGTTAAATCAGGATTAAGCAACAGAATTTTTTTATTCCCTATTATTTACAGCCTGTAAGACGCACCGGGTAAACCCCGACTTAGAAATTGTTAACCATATTTTTGCAAATCTGGGTTAACAAGAAATAATTAAACTGTCCGATTTCGTATAATTTATGTCTCATTTTAGGTCACATGGTTGTTTAATATCCTAGAGTAATTTTATTTATATCATATTGTTTTTGTGTTTGTTATAATTATTGGCACAGATAGTGTAACTTCTTATCTGAAACAAAAAAAAACATATGAGACCATTTTTTAGCAACACAACAAAAATTACTGCTATAGTTTTTGCAGTAATAATTTCTGCTTCGAACCTTAATGCCCAAAACGGGAAATTACCTAATCGAAAATTTAACCGCGCAGAACAAAAAATCGAACAACTTACTCACTTTATTGAAGAAAGTCTTATTTTTAAAGCTCCTTCAAATGATTATGCCATTCCCACTCTTACAGGATATACTAATAAACCTTCATCTTCGCTCTCCAAATCGGAAGATAAAAAACCTAAAAGCGTTAAAGGACTTAAAACCAGTAAGACCAGCGAAATCGTCTCAATAAAAGATGTTGAAACTTTCTGTAACTGGTTTGATAATAAATTAACATCCCAGCTATCCGAATTGAATAGAAATGGCAGTGGTAAAGTTGTTGTTGGTTTTGCTGTTGATCAAAACGGAAACCTGACCAACATAAAAATTATAAGTTCTGATGATTTGGAAGTAAACAAAATTGTATTGGATATTTTGTGTGATTGTCCAAAATGGATAATTCAACAGGTGCAAAGTCAGCCTTATAAATTGTATTATTCTATCCCTATAGAATACTCTGTAAAATAATTTTAAACTAAGTAATTTTTCAAGTGGCTGTGCAAAAAGCTGAAAAATAGCCACTAAGACTCTAAGATTCAAAGATATTACAAAGGTTAATGTCAATAAAATAAAAACACTTTGTGATATCTTTGAGACTTTGTTTTTGTGGCCAAATCACTTATTATACCTTTTTGGACGGCCTCTTTATTTATTATTTAATTAGCACATTATTTCTAAAAAATGGATTTGAACATGAACAACTCCACTTTTAATTACTTTTTCCTCGACAAACATACCTAAAAAGTAAAAAATAGATGGCTGGGTTACCAAAAAACCAAAAAAAAACAGTTATTTTAGTAATTAATAGATAGATACGAAACATAAGTCAATAATTCTGTCGAAGTCAGGAGATCTATATTTATAAAAAGAAATAAAACAGTTATTAAAAAAGTCATTAACTCTTTTAAATATCCAATCATTTTATAATTTTTGTAAATCCAATGACAAACATTTAATAAAAAAATGTAACCTTTAATGAAGACTTGTCCGTATTAGATTTATTTATTCTTTATAACCGAAGACCCCTGATGAATAAACTTATTTTCTTTGTTGATGATGATAAAATGATGCTAAATTTAATGGAATATACCTTTAAATGCAGGGAAGGTTATGAAGTTAAATCTTTTTTTTCCGGAGAAGAATGCATTAAAAACCTGTTTCTTGATCCAAAGCTAATTGTACTTGACTATTACATGGGAGGCTCAGATGGTTCATCACTTTCAGGATTAGATACGTTAAAAAAAATAAGGGAATCAGGATTAAATATCACTGTAATCATATTATCAAGAGAAAAAAGTCAGGATACAATAGAAGAATTTTTAAAATTCGGTGCAAAAAAATATGTGATAAAAGATGACTATTTTATTGATACTTTAATTGATACCATTGAGAAACACTTTGCTGACGACTTACCTAATTGATTTTCGAGGATTAAAAATCGAACTATTTAAACCTTCGAGCCTGAGCCTTATCATATTAAGTAAATAGAGCTTATTTTTCAATATTTTTATGATCAGATCAAAAATAAATATTTCTTTTTTATTCTCATAAATATTTCTACTTTTGCACCACTTAAAATAAAAGGAAGTTGAAAGTTGGTAATCAGTATATTATCCCTTTTAAAGGCTTGAAAGAAGGGAAACATGACTTTAGCTTTCAAATAAATAAGTTGTTCTTTGAAGAGTATGCAGAGTTGAATATTACTGGTGGATCACTGGTTGTAAATATTACTTTAACAAAAAAGTCAACTTTTCTGGTTCTTAATACAATTATTGAAGGGCAGATTGAACTGATTTGCGACAGGTGCCTGGAAACTTTTTCAAACAAGCTGGATTTTGAAGGACAGCTATTTGTTAAATTCAAAGAGGAACCAGAAGAACCCGATGATCAAGTCATTTTTCTTCATCCAAATGAAGATGTTCTTGATCTTAATCAATATTTATATGATTGTATTGGGTTAAACATTCCAATTCAAAAAGTTCATCCCGAAATAAATGGTAAGTCGGGATGTAACCAGGAGATGATTTCGTTAATCAACAAGCATACTACAAAGAAAATAGAAAAAGAAGAAAAAGACCCCAGATGGTCGAAACTAAGGGATTTATTGAACAACGGAAATAAAACTGAATAAAAATGGCACATCCGAAGAGAAGACACTCAAAACAGAGGAGAGACAAAAGACGTACTCACGACAAAGCAGCAATTCCAACAATGGCTACATGCCAGAATTGTGGAACTACTATTCAATATCACAGAGTATGCCCCGAATGCGGACATTATAAAGGAAAACTAGCTATAGAAAAAGAAGCAGCACTTTAATCTAAACCTTTTATGGTATGAGAATAGGTGTTGATATTTTTGGTGGTGATTTTGCTCCGGAGGCAACCGTAAAAGGTACCATATTAGCCTATAATGAAGTAAAAGATAAAGAGGAATTGGTGCTTTTCGGAGACAAAACCCAGATTGAGTCGATTTGTAAACAGTCGGGGTTTGATCCATCAGTATTTGAAATAGTCCATACTACCGAAAGCATAGGTATGGATGAATACCCTTCCAAAGCATTTAAGGAAAAGCCAAATGCCAGTATTGTTCTGGGATTTAAATATCTGCATGCAGGTAAAATAGATGGCTTTGCCAGTGCTGGTAATACTGGGGCCATGCTGGTTGGAGCTATGCATATTGTAAAGTCGGTACCAGGAGTAATCAGACCTTCAATTTGTGCTCCAATACCAAAGGATTCCGATAAACCCACCCTTGTGCTCGATGCAGGTATTAACCCCGATTGCCGACCTGATGTTTTGTATCAATACGCTATCCTGGGATCTCTATATGCCGAACATGTTTATGGAATATCCAATCCAAAGGTAGGTCTGTTTAATATTGGCTCCGAGGAAGAAAAGGGAAATTTGCAGACAAAAGCTACCTTTCAGGCAATGAAAGGTACCAAAGAATTCAATTTTATAGGTAATGTAGAAGGCACAGATTTATTCAGCAATGATGTCGATGTTATTGTTTGCGACGGATTTGTTGGAAATGCCATACTTAAAGAAGCCGAAGCATTTTATAAACTCATTAGAAAAAGGAATGTTCAAGATCCGTTTTTTGAAAGATTTGACTTTACAAAATATGGCGGCACCCCTATATTAGGTATCAATTCAACAGCCATTATCGCACATGGCGTATCGAACGATATAGCAATTAAGAATATGATCCTTCTCACAGCCAATGTTGTAGAAGCAAAACTTATTGAAAAAATAAAACTCGCCTTTGAATAATGAGTAATGTGAGAGCTGCCATTACAGGCGTCGGAGGCTATGTTCCCGATTACATTTTAGATAATCAGGAATTAAGTCAGCTGGTAGACACCTCAGACGAATGGATAATGCAGCGAATTGGAATTAAGGAACGCCGTATCTTAAAAGAAGAAGGAAAAGCAACCTCCGATTTAGCTGTTAGAGCAATAAAAGAACTTCTTGAAAAAACAAATACCGACCCAGAGGAAATTGATTTACTGATTTGTCCTACTATTACTTCTGACTTGGTCTTTCCATCTACTGCAAACATAATTGGTTATAAGCTCGGATTAAAAAATGCTTTCCCTTTTGATATAAGCGCTGCGTGCTCAGGTTTTATATATGGATTGGAATTGGCTTCAAGAATGATTGAAGGAGGTTCTTATAAAAAAGCCATACTGGTTGGTGCCGAAATGATGTCATCCATTACCAACTATTCCGATCGTGCTACCTGTCCCCTTTTTGGTGATGGAGCCGCAGCTGTGCTTATTGAACCTACCGCTGAAGAAGTTGGAGTTATGGATCGTATTTTAGGATACGATGGTGCAGGAATTGTTAGCTTGAATATGAAAGCCGGGGGTTCCCTTCGGCCACCTACTCATGAAACAATAGATAACCAGGAACATTATGTTTACCAGGATGGACAGGTAGTTTTCAAAGCTGCTGTTTCGAAAATGTCTGATATTTCTATTGAAATAATGAACCGCAATAATATTAAACCTGAAAACCTTTCATATTTAATTCCCCACCAGGCAAATTTAAGAATTATCGATGCTGTTGGTCGGCGAATGGGAATCAATAAAAGCCAGGTTTTAATTAATATTGAAAGGTATGGAAATACCACTGCTGCGACCATTCCATTATGCCTTTGGGATTTTGAGAAAAAATTAAAAAAAGGTGATAATTTAATCCTAACCGCCTTTGGTGCAGGATTTACTTATGGCAGCATTTTTTTAAAGTGGGCATACGATCCTGAATAAATAAAATCAAAAAATAAAAACTGAACCCGGATAAAATAATCCGGGTTTTTTTTCGTTGTTGTTCAAAACAATTAACCCTAATTGCTTGAAAATGGTATGTTTCATTACTTAAACTACCAAAATTCAGCAATTTGGACATATATTTAAAACTCATTGTCTCCATGTTGGGTTAAAAAACATATTTTCCTATCTTTACGAATTGAACTATTAAAACTATTTAAAACTATAACTAATGGCAAAATTTAACGAACCTGAAAATAACGCTATTAATCTGATTGGGGTAGGAACCAGCATCAGGGGAGATCTTGAATCTACCGGAGATCTGCGTATCGATGGTACACTAGTAGGTAACCTTAAAACTAAAGGCAAAGTAGTAGTTGGTGCTACCGGCGAGATAAAAGGTGAGATTTTCTGTAAAAACTCTGATGTTGAAGGGAAAGTTGAAGGGAAAATTCATGTACAGGAATTATTATCCTTAAAAGGAACTTCCATTATTCTTGGAGACATTTTAGCCAGACGTCTTGCTATTGAACCAGGAGCTAAATTTACCGGTAATTGTAACATGACAAATAGTGGAAACCAACAATCAGAAGCTAAATCTGCCGAAGAAGAAGTTAAAAAGCCCTAGGAATATTATCAGGTATTCCAACCTGGCTTTTGAAATGATTGTTCCTATTATGGCAGGTGTATTTGGTGGTTATAAGCTTGACGAAAAACTAAACAGCCTGCCTGTTTTTACAATTATATTTTCCTTGGCCGGTATAGTACTGGCCCTGTATTTTTCACTTAAGGATTTCTTTCATAGTTAATAATATGAGCAAATTTACACTATCACCATTTTTTATTAAAACTACGGTAGTGTGCATGTTGATGATTGTTGTTGCATGTGTTTTTATTCTTTTTGATAAACAAATTACCGACCCGATATTTTTCCTCTTCACTCCTCTGCTCGCTTATCTTATTAACATTGGAGCATTATTTGCTGCTAAAAGCAAACCATCACAAAAAAGTTTTAGCATGTTAATAACATCCTTGTTCGGAATTAAGTTTTTTTCTTATATTCTCCTTTCGATAATTTTTTTTCTATTCCATAAGTCTACCCATATACGTGTTATCTACATTTTATTTATATTTGTTGTTTACATTTTCAATACCGTTGTACTTCTTACCGAACTGTTGAAATTTTTTAAAACTATTGAAAAGAAGGATGAAATTTCTAAATAGTTTTATAACTTTAATAAAAAGAGTGTAATTTGAATTGCTTGTGGTGATGAATGTGAGGAAAAAGGTTTGTTTCATTCTTCTTATCGTAGGATTGATAGGATTTAGCCGGCAGGTTAAAGCCAACGATACTG
>JAHEEB010000307.1 GCA_024640925.1 Bacteroidota bacterium
TTTTGCTTTGCAAGCATTAAATTATGTCGGGCATCATCATTGTCCTGATTATTCCTTAAAGCTTGCTTGTATGCCTCGACACTCGATTCGTAATTTTCTTGTTTATAATATGAGTTTCCTATATTATAGTAATAATTAGAAAGCTTTTGTGGATCGTTTACTTTTCTAATAGCATCTTCATATTTGGAAATAGCCTGTCCATATACCTGTCTCTTATATAGTGTATTTCCAAGATTATAATTTGCCTGTGGCATATCTGGCTTTTTTTCTAAAGCTTCCCGATATTTTATTTCAGCTTTATCATAGCTTCCGGTTTTGTACTGATAATTTCCCCTGCGTGTTAATTGATTAGCAGTCTGTCCTTTTATGACAGCAAAAGAAGCCAGAAACAATATACTAATGTAAATTTTCATAATTAGTCGAATAACTTTATACTATTCAGCCATTTATTTTTTCTTTCAAAAAGAAGAACTTCAATAATAAATACAATCAGAGCAGCCCAAATAAAATAGCTAAACTGGTCATCATACTCCGAGTATTTTTGCATTTCAATTTCTGCTTTGTCCAGTTTTGATAGCTCCTGGTAAAGTTTGTTTAACCCAACATTACTTGTCGAAGCTGTAAAATACTCACCTCCACCAGCAATTGCAATATTGCTTAACATTTCCGGACTCATTCGGCTGGTCACCGGATTTCCATTTTTATCAGTTAAAAAACCTGTTCCATCGAGCTTTGGAATTAAAGAGCCCAATTGAGAACCCATGCCTATTGTAAATACCTTAATACCCTTTCCCTTTGCAGCAGTGGCAGCTTCAACTGCATTTCCTTCATGATCTTCGCCATCAGAGATAATAACAATTGCTTTGGAAGAGTTTTCGCTGGGCGAAAAAGAATGCACCGCAAGGTTAATAGCCTCACCAATTGCCGTTCCTTGTTTTGATACATATTCCGGATTAACACTGGATAAAAACATCTTGGCCGATATATAGTCTGATGTAATTGGTAACTGGGTATATGCTTCTCCAGCAAATATTATTAGTCCAATCCGGTCATTTTTCATCTTTCCAATCAGGGTGTTGATTGCTTGTTTTGCCCTATCCAACCTGTTTGGCGAAATATCGGTAGCGAGCATACTATTAGAAACATCAAGAGCAATTATCATCTCAATCCCTTCGCGTTTAACTTCTTTGAGTTTAGTTCCAAATTGAAGTCTGGCCAAGGCAAATATCAATAAAACCATGACAAACATCAACAGGGAAAATTTTATGAAGGGTTTAGAATTCGATTTCAAAGGCATTAGTTCTGCCACAAGGTTTGAGTCCCCAAATCTTTTTAACCGTTCCTTGTAATTTCTACGATATAAAAAATATACAATATATAGAACAGGGATACCTGCCAGAAAGAATAGAATATATACATCTCCAAACCTAAACATACCAATTAATTTTATTAAGGTATTGAACGCATTATAGTAAATGAAACAATAATATCAGCAAAAATTATTGTCAGAGCTAACCAAATAAGTGGCATAAAAGCTTCTTCGTGACGGTTATATTCTTTGACATCAATCTTTGATTTTTCTAATTTGTCAATTTCGGAATATATTTGGCGGAGCTTACTATTATTTGTAGCCCTGAAATACTTGCCACCTGTATTTTTCGAAATGTGTTGCAAAGTGGCTTCATCAATTTCGACAGGCATATTCTGATAGACAGTTCTACCCCAGAAATCAATAACTGGATAAGGGGCTTCACCTTTCGAACCAACACCAATTGTATATACTCTTATATTGAACTTTTTGGCCAGGTCCGATGCTGTAGCAGGATCAATAACTCCGCTATTATTTACTCCATCAGTTAACAGGATTATAACTTTACTAATGGCTTCTGAATCCTTTAACCGGTTAACTGCATTTGCTAGTCCCACACCTATTGCAGTTCCGTCCTCAATTATTCCACTCTGTATTTTTGTTATTAGATTTGTTAATACCGCATGATCTGTGGTTAATGGACACTGCGTAAAACTTTCGCTACTAAAAACAACTACGCCCATTCTATCGTTTGGTCTGCCGGCAATAAACTCAACAGCAAGATCCTTAGCGGCTTCCAAACGATCGGGTTTAAAATCACGGGCCAACATACTACTCGAAACATCAAGTGATAAAACAATATCAATTCCAAGCATATTTATATTTTTTTGTCGGTCAATAGTTTGCGGTCTGGCAAGTGCTAAAATCATTAGAATAATAACAATCATTCTCAAACTAAATAATATATGGCGTAGTATTTCCTTATATGATTTTTTAACTGAAACAACCGGATCAATAGAGCTAACCTGAATACTGCTGTAATAATCCTTTCGTCTCCATATATAGAAGGCAATAAGGGGTATAATAATTAACAGCAAATAGAGTAACCCCGGTCGTGCAAATTGAATTCCAAGAAGAAAACTCATTTCTTAATTATAGTTAGATATCTATTATACTTTACTGTTGCTTTTTAATATATTATCAACCTTACCGGTCAATATTGGTATTTCAATACGCTCGAAGGCTGTACTTTTAGTCTTTGGTTTGTAACGTTGTACAAACGTAAGTCCTTTTAGTTCGTTACTATTAAATGCTTTAATATATATCGCATCAGTTTTAATATTATTCATGGTAAATATTCCATCATATATATAAAGAGCCATTTCGGGGACAGGACTATAATCCGAAATAAAATTTTCGGCCATTTTTATCGCTTCCTGATACTTATCCGATGTAAATTTCTGGGTAATTTTTTTCTCTTTAGAGATTATAATAGCAAAGGGTACTAATGGAACCGGATTATCTTTTATCATCTCAATGGCATAATCTATACCCTCCGAGATAAAATCCATGAAATTATTGCTCTTGTTAACTACAACGGGCGAGTGTCCATTGATATCATTCTTACAGGAAATCTTAATGAAATTGTATGCATTTTCCAAATGAAGGATATTTTCTTCAGGATTAGCATCTCCTTTGGCAAATTTTATTAAATCTGACAAATTCAACAGTGATGTTAACTCGTTCATTGGAAGCGTTTTGTCTAGCTCTTTTAATTGAATTACCTCCAAAATTTCCTTTGTTGTTTTCTCCATTGCAAGAATATCGTATTTATTTTCGATATAAGTACGGATAATCTCAGTTAATCGTGTATAATATTCTTTCAGCCTCTTTTGTTGCCATAATTTTTGAGCCTTTAATTTATCTAGTTCGCGTAACGCAACAATATGGGGAGCTTCAACAACTGTTTCAATGCTCTCAAATTTTTTCTTTTTAATAAATCTGATAAGAAAAAATAAACAAACACCAAAAGCTAATAATCCGACAAAAAGGAATAAATATGGCTTAATATCATTAAACGTAAGTTTTACTTTTTCAATATTTTTAATATCTCTTATCTCACCGGTAGTATCAATAGCTACCCCAGCAATTTTCAGAAATTTAAGATCAGAAAAAAGAGTATCTCTCCCCTGAGGAGTAATACGAACTATAGGTTGCGGCGGAATAAACTGAACACCAATTTCGAAAGATGTAATAGAAAGAGTCTGAGTTATTTGCTCTTTGTTATTCTTTAGTTTAACCGAATCAATTTTTGGCTGACCAATTACCTCGATATATTTGGTTAAAGAATCGGCAATGGATGGAAAACGAATAATATCATCAGTTCCCTTAATTACCAGGAATTTAAGGTTGACTTGCCGCCCAAGTTGTATTGAATCTTTATCCAGTATGGTTGAAACAGTATAATCCTGTGCTGATAAGTTATCGAATAGGAAGATATATACAAATAAAGGTAAGATGCTCTTCATTGGATGTCTCTTCATATCATGCTCGTTTTTTAAACAGGGTCATTAATGGTTTGATATAATCGGAACCTGTAGTAAGATCAGCCGAATCAATACCATATTTCACAAACAGGTCGCGAATAAAATTCATTCTTGAAAGCCAATCGTCTTTATAAATTTGTTGTATTTTTTTGCTTGACGAATCGACCCATATGCTTTTACCGGTTTCGGCATCTTTCATATTTATCAGACCCACCGAAGGAAGTTCAGATTCACGAATATCTGATATCTTTAATGCTATCAGGTCATGCTTTTTAGAAGCAATTTTGAGAGCATCTTCATAATTTTTATCCATAAAATCAGAAATAAGAAAGGAAGTAGAACGTTTTTTAATAACATTGGTAAAATACCTAAGTCCTTCCGATAGATTTGTACCTCTCTCTTCAGGTACAAAATCAATTAGTTCCCTGATTATCCTTAAGATATGTTGTTTACCCTTTTTTGGTGGGATGAATTTTTCAATTTTGTTACTAAACATAATCATCCCTATTTTATCATTGTTTTGGATAGCAGAGAAAGCTATAACAGCAGCTACTTCGGTAATCAGGTCTTTTTTTGTTGTCTTATTTGTACCAAAATCACGCGATCCGCTGATATCTATAATGAGCATTACTGTGAGCTCTCTCTCTTCCTCGAAAACCTTAACAAAGGGGTGATCAAATCTTGCAGTAACATTCCAATCGATATTTCTTAAATCATCGCCATACTGGTATTCACGAACTTCGCTAAATACCATACCTTTTCCTTTGAATGCACTGTGATATTCGCCAGCAAATATATGTTGCGACAATCCCCTGGTTTTAATTTCAATCCTTCTAACCCGTTTTAAAAGTTCCGCAGTTTCCATGGTCTCTTTTATTTCATCTCTTTAATTGAAACGGTAAAAAACCAATCGCCTTCATCAAGGTTGACATTATAAAGCTTACCATTTGAAGTGAAGTTCCAATTGTTATTATCAATCTTTGAATAATTCTGGTTTATATCCTCAAGAACATCATTTATGTTGCTATAATCACTCATAAATCGCACCAATGTACAGATATTATTATCTGAAAGAAAAAATAAAACAGTGATTTCCTGAATTTTATCCTCGAATTTCAGGTAATTATATGTATTATTTATATCGGATGTATTTAGCCTTAATGTGCTAAAGTTTTGTGTGATAATTTTGACAATATCATCCTTTTGTTTTCCAATATAATTAGTGTCGAAAAACGATGAATCGCCATTTAACAAACTAAATAACAATATAATATTTACAATAAATACCTTCATATATTTATCTGGCTAAGGTACCTCAACCGTATCAAGAATTGCAGTAATTATATCTTCGGTTGTAATGTTTTCAGCCTCTGCTTCATAAGAAAGTCCAATACGGTGCCTCATGACATCATAACACACAGCACGCACATCTTCAGGAACAACATAACCCCTTCGTTTAATAAATGCATATGATTTAGCAGCCTTAGCAAGGTTAATGCTCGCCCTGGGGGAGCTACCATAGTTTATAAGGTTTTCATATTTACCAAGTTTATATTTCGAAGGATACCTGGTAGAAAACACAATGTCCAAAATATAATTTTCTATTTTTTCGTCCATATAAACATCCTGAACCAAATTACGTGCTTTGATGATGTCCTCTGTTTTTAAAATAGTATTTGATTTTGGAAAATCTTTACCAAGATTTTCTCGAATAATCAACATTTCTTCTTCTTTCTTTGGGTAATCAAGTACTACTTTGAGCATAAACCTGTCGGTTTGTGCTTCTGGCAAAGGATAAGTACCTTCCTGTTCTATAGGGTTTTGAGTTGCCAATACCATAAATGGTTTTGGAAGCGGAAATGTATTTGTTCCTATTGTAACCTGTCTTTCCTGCATAGCTTCGAGCAGGGCACTCTGAACTTTTGCCGGAGACCTGTTTATTTCATCTGCAAGAATAAAGTTTGAAAAAACTGGTCCTTTTTTTACCTGGAATTCCTCACTTTTATGACTGTATATCATTGTACCAATCAAATCGGCTGGAAGCAAATCCGGTGTAAATTGGAT
>JAHEEB010001060.1 GCA_024640925.1 Bacteroidota bacterium
GTGTTTCTGTAGACAGGGCAATAGCATCATTTATCATTACATCAGGATTTAGATCAAAACATTGTGCCCCCCAAACAAGGGATAGCTGAGTTTTTACATATTCCTGGGGAGTAAATGCAAAAATATTGCATTTTGGCCTGTAGCTTGCGATTTTATTGACAGTTTTGCCACTGAAGGTGAAAATAACCAACCCTTTGGCATTTGTTAAATCAGCCATTTTACATGCGTTATAACAAACTACATCAGAGAGATATGATGGTTTCGAAGAATCAGGGATATGATCATGAGTCATGGTAAATTTACTTTCTTCAACGGCAAAAATAACCTGTTGCATGCTCCGTATTACTTCAACTGCATAGCTGCCAACAGATGTTTCTCCACTCAGCATCAGAGCATCGGCACCTTCATAAACAGCATTTGAAACATCGGTAGCCTCAGCACGTGTAGGTCTGAAATTGGTAATCATACTTTCCATCATTTGTGTAGCAATAATAACAGGCTTTTCACTAAGGATGCATTTATGAACTATTTGTTTTTGTACAACAGGTACCTGATCAAAAGGTGTTTCGACACCCAAATCGCCGCGGGCAACCATTATTCCGTCTGCCATATCAATAATGTTATCGATATCTTTTAAAGCCTCAGGTTTCTCTATCTTGGCAATTACTTTGGTAGTCTTCTTTTTCTTTTTAATTATTCCTTTCAGGTTAATAACATCTAGTGCATTGCGTACAAATGAAAGAGCAATCCAGTCAATATCCTGATCGAGTGCAAAGTTTGCATCATCAATATCTTTCTTTGTTAGACTTGGGAGCGATATTTTTGTGTTTGGCAGGTTAACTCCTTTTTTAGACGATAATATACCCCCATTTAAAACTTTTGTAATGACTTCATCTTTTCGATTTGTCTCAATTACTTCAAGTCTTATTTTGCCATCATCTACAAGTATTATTTCGCCGGGAACAACATCTTGAGGTAATAGTTCATAACTCATATAAACTCGCTCGGCATTTCCAATGCACTTCTCAGTTACAAATTTGAGCTTACTGTCAGTTTTTAACTCAACTCCATTGTTTTCAACTTCTCCTATTCTTAGTTTTGGTCCCTGTAAATCGGCTAGTATGGCAATATTAGTCCCCAATTCCTTATTCAGTTCTTTAATTATTTTAATTACCCTTTCATGCTCGGAATGGTCACTGTGGGAGAAGTTCAGACGACAGATATCTATCCCTTCATAAATCATCTTTCTGAGAGTTTCCTTATTACTGCATGCAGGACCAATTGTGGCAATTATTTTAGTCAGTGAATGTCTCTGGGTATACATAATATTATGATTTATCTTTGTTTATACTAAAGTTATACTGTTTTAGGCATAGTTACAAATTTTGTTTTATGAAAAGTTACTATTTTTCAGTCAAAATTTTGTTTGTATTACAAACATACGATTAATATATTATTTTACTATCAATTTAACATGTATTAATTGTTTTTGCTTACAATATAATACAAATACTTAAAATATAGATAAAGATAATACAACAACATATGCCATAGAACAAAAAAATAAAACAGTATTTAAAAATTTATTTTTGGAAAAAATGTAAATCTGTGGAACGAAATCATTAAGGCTGCAGGACTATATTTTTCTCAAAATATTCTTTTTGTTCCCTTTAAAATATTGTTTCTTTACCTAAGAATTTCTATTAGACGGAGGTAATTTGAAAATAATTTTAAAATAAACAGATTATGTCAGAAACATACCGGTTCGAGACCATGCAATTGCATGCAGGACAGACAGTAGACGAAACAAAATCAAGAGTTGTGCCCATTTACCAGACCAGTTCATATTTATTTAATGATTCGGAACATGCAGCCAATTTGTTTGGTTTACGGGAGTTTGGTAATATATATACCCGAATGATGAACCCAACTACAGATGTTTTTGAGAAACGCATTGCTGCATTGGAAGGTGGAATTGGTGCACTTGCTGTGTCATCTGGCATGTCGGCAGAATTTCTGGCATTAACAAATATTATGGAAGCTGGCGATAATTTTGTTTCAACATCATACCTTTATGGCGGTACATACAACCAGTTTAAAGTTCAATTTAAGCGACTAGGTATACAAGTCAGATTTGTTGATGGTGACAATTCTGCCGGTTTTGAAAAATTAATTGATAATAAAACAAAAGCTCTTTATATTGAAACTATTGG
>JAHEEB010001061.1 GCA_024640925.1 Bacteroidota bacterium
AGGAACAGGAAATGGTCTGGTAAAAATTTCGGGTAAGGACTGGTCAATTTACAATAATGAAAACAGCGGTCTTTCCTGCGATCTTGTACTTTCGTTGGCAACCGGTTCAAAAGGAGAAATCTGGGTTGGCACCAATAAAGGTATTTTTTATTTTGACAAAGATAAATGGATAAATTACACAACGAAAAACAGTGAACTACCTGATAACCGGATACAATCCATTTTGGTTCATGAAAATAAAGTTTATATTGGCACCAGTCATGGGTTAGCCATATACGAACCATAGAAATTGAGTAATTTGAAAAATCAAATGTATTTATCACCTTTGCAGCAGATAAAACGTATCATGAGATATTTAATCGTATGTTTCACTCTTTCTTTAGTTACTATAATGAATAGTTATGCCCAGAATAAGACACTAAAATTTAATAAGGGTAAATTTAAAATCGTCCAGTTTACCGATTTGCATTGGATAGCTGATGAACTGCATGCAGCTGACAACGACAGTACATTAAGGTTAATGGAATATGTAATAAAAACTGAGCAGCCTGATATTGTAGTGTTTACGGGAGATGTGGTTGTCTCAAATGATGCAGCCAAGGCATGGAAAGAAGTAACACAGCCTTTGGCCGACATGCAGGTGCTATTTGTTGTAACTTTTGGTAATCATGATACCGAAACCGATATATCAAAAGCCGATGCACTAAAAATCATTCATGCCAACCCATATAATCTGACTTACAGCGACGATAAAAAAATCGATGGAGTAGGTAATTGTGCTTTCCCCGTGAAAAGTTCAGATGGAAAAACCAATAAATGGATCCTTTATTTCTTCGATTCAAATGCTTATGAAAACGAACCTGATTCACTCATTGAAGGATACGATTGGATCAAATTCAGCCAAATAGAATGGTACAGAAACCTGAGTTCTTCCTATACAAAAACAAACAATAACATTCCACCACCTGCACTTAGTTTCTTTCACATCCCTTTGCCAGAATTTGAGTATGTTAGAAATCTAAATACTACTATTGGCTCAAAAGATGAAGAAGTTTGTGCCCCTTATTATAACAGTGGTTTGTTTACTTCTTTTATTGAAATGCACGATGTTTTGGGTGTTTTTGTTGGCCACGACCACAACAATGATTTCATAGGTACTACATCAGATATCTGTTTGGGTTATGGCCGGAAAACCGGTTATAACTCTGCCTATAACGAAATATTGGAAAGAGGAGCACGAGTTATTGAACTATACGAAAACGAAAAAAAATTCGATACCTATATTCGAACTTATTTGGGCAGATTTTTTGATTATACTTTTGAACGTAAATAAATTACCCCAATTCTTAAAATAGAAACTTATCAGGTTAAAAATCTTTACTTTACCAGCAGCATTTGTTCAATCTGTTTCACAAACATTTCTTTTGTTAATTCGGGGGTTTGGGCAATGCCTGATGACATGCTTGGATTTCCCTTCATTGGCATGAAAAGAAAGGTAGGAATACTTTGCACCCCAAAAACAGAAGCCAGTTCCTGTTCTTTATCAATATTAACTTTATAAACAATGATTTTACCGTTATATTCCTTGGCTAATTCGTCTAATATTGGAGAGGTTACTTTACACGGACGACACCAATCTGCATAAAAGTCAATTATTCCAGGTAATGTCCCTTTATATACCCATTCATCAGGGTTTTTTTCATAATCCATAATTTGAGCTAAAAATGATTCCTTGGACAAGATAACCGGTTTACCATCACTGACTGTGTTCTCCATATTTGTAGCTGGTTGCACTGATGTTGTTGTATCCGAGGCTACGGATTTATTCTTCGACCCATCACTACTGCTACAGGCCGCAGAAAAGCTAAGTGCTATAATAAATGTGAAAAAGTATGTTTTCATGTTTTCGTTGTTTCTATTCATTAAAGTATGTTACTGCAATAATATTTATTTTAAATGAATTTTTAATTTTTAATGTCATTAAAGCTATCTAATTAAACAAAAAAAAAGCTGACATGTTTCCATATCAGCTTAAATGTTTTATGAATAATCTACTAGAAATAGAAATTCAATTTAATATTTCCAGATGGATTTGTTTTTAGTCCAAAATCACTAGATTTCTTCATTCCGTTACTATAATTCCTTGATATTTCGGTTACTCTAAGCTCGTCAGTATTCCAGTATTCATATACATTCTGAGTATTACCATTA
>JAHEEB010000308.1 GCA_024640925.1 Bacteroidota bacterium
GCAGTGAGACATAGTGATGTCGGTGGTGTGGACGGATTAAAAGCCAAATTGTCGGAAGATACTTTTCGCTTTTTGCCTGTTGTTGGAGATGAGACTGTAGTATCAGGAGGAACAAATGTTTTACAATTGAGTCTGCTTGCTTTTATTGCCTATATTGGAGTACAGTGGTGGGCAAGTTGGTACCCAGGAGCTGAACCAGGAGGCGGAGGCTATATAGCTCAACGTATGATGTCGGCAAAAAATGAGAAACACTCATTGCTTGCCACCTTGTGGTTCCAAATTGCTGCTTATGCTGTTCGCCCATGGCCATGGATACTTGTTGCTCTTGTTGCTCTTGTAGTGTTCAAGAAATCGCCCGATACGGAGTCATTACAAAAGGAAAATCCATATTTATATGCCATAGCTCAAAAGGCCAGTATCAATAACGAATTCAAAAAAGAGATTGCATTGGTTCTGATTCAGCCCGATAATAGCCTGGAAAAGATACAAAAATCGGACCCTGAACTATACGAGATTATCAATAAAGTCAATGAAAAATCAAACAGTAGCTATAATTCTTCCTACCTGAGTTCGGTCAATTTCAGCGATTATTACGAAAAATGGGAAAATACTACGGATCCAGGCAAAATGTACCCCAAGCTCATGCTCAAATACCTGCCTTCTGGGTTATTGGGACTTCTTATTGCAGCTTTTCTTGCCGCTTATATGTCTACATTAGCATCGCAAACAAACTGGGGTACTTCCTATATCATTAACGATTTGTACAAGCCATTTTTAAAACAAGGTGCCAGCGAAAAGTATTATGTGAAAATTTCGAGAATCACTACATTTTTGCTAATGCTTTTATCGTTGATTTTTACTTCCCAGTTGCAACGTATCAGCGATGCCTGGAAAATAGTGCTGGCATTGAGTGCAGGTATTGGTCCAGTACTGATTTTGCGCTGGTTCTGGTGGCGAATAAATGCATGGAGCGAAATTTCAGCAATGCTTGCGCCATATATTATTTTTCCGGTTCTCAAATATGGTTTTGGATTTGATATTATTGGTAAGGATTTTGAATCAGGGCTGATTATCGTTGTTGGTTGGTCGACTCTTGTATGGCTTTTAGTAACACTTTTCACCAAACCAGTTTCGGAAGAGAAACTTCAGGATTTCTATCGAAAAGTTCATCCCGGTGGCCCTGGTTGGAAAAGAATTCAAAAACAGATGCCCGAAGTACAAAGTGATACTGGTTACAAATATTTGTTTATGAACTGGATTATGGGATGCATACTGGTAATGTGTTGTCTGTTTGGTTTTGGGAAACTGATATTTCATGAATTTATGAGTGGTATATTGTTTCTAACAATTTCTGTTATTTGTGGTTTTGGTATTTATATGAATCTTACAAAAATTGGCTGGGATAAAATGAATTGAGAGTATGAACTTTGTATTAAAAAGATGTCGAAAAATAAAATAATAGGGGTTGATATTGGCGGTACAACTATCACTGCAGGATTAGTGATCGATGGCAAGGTTGAAAACACCATTACAATTGCTACTGAACCTGAGAAATCAAAAGAAGGAATTCGAGATAATCTTTTTAAAGCTATAAAGGCAGTAAATGATGGTGGTGCCAGAGCTATAGGAATTGGTGTACCCGGATTGGTTGACTCAGAAAAGGGAAACATTCTTCAGATTACAAACATTCCTTCGTGGAATGAATATAACTTGAAATTACAGGTAGAAAAGGAGTTTGGGTTAATTACTTATTTAGAAAATGATTCCAATTGCTTTGTTCTGGGGGTTAAGTATTATGGAGCCGGTTACAATTATAAAAACATTATTGGAATTATTTTGGGTACCGGATTAGGTTCTGGAATAATGATAGATAATAAATTGTATAAAGGGCTAAACAATGCAGCGGGAGAATTATGCTTTCTGCCATATAAAGATTCAAATCTTGAGAAATATTGTAGTGGAAGGTTTTTTACTGAGTTTAAAAAAGAGCGTGGAGAGGAACTTTATCGGAAAGCACTGAAAGGTGATATTGAGGCGCTTGAGATCTGGAATGAATATGGAGTTCATATTTCACAGCTGGTACGAGTAGTACTTTTGTGTTATGCCCCACAAATGATTGCCTTTGGAGGTTCAGTGACAAATGGATATAAGTATTTCAAAACATCAATGGAAAAAAATCTTGAATCGTTCGAACTTAAGTCCTTATTGACAGAGGTAAAAATTATTAAGGTAGATGAAAAGCAAAGCGCTGTATTGGGCGCAGCTGCCTTGGCGGAATAATATTGAATCAGAAGTAGGATATTGTTTATACAGACTCTTTTTTTCGGTTTTATGTAATTGCTATACATAAATTTTAATACATGATTTGCTCTTTTGACCAATCTCAATAAAATTTCCTGAAGTTTTTGTAAATTAGGGTAATGTAGATTCCAGTTTTACATATTGATATGATAATCTTAAGTTTTTTCTAAGTCGAATTTGATAAGATTCATTGTATGAGCCGTAATGGAAAACTGTTTAATGAAGTGAAAGAGCTGAAAATAGCCCCACGAAAGATAGAATTTATTCTTTTACTATTATTGATTTTAATAGTTATTATTCTGAGCATACTTTATTATAAATACGAAGCTGCTCAGATTGTTGAAGCTAAATTTCGTGAAATAGAGGCTATGGGTGATCTAAAAGTCAAGGAAATTCTTTCATGGAGAAAAGAAAGAATTACCGATGCAAAAAGTATGGTTGAGAGTCCATTTGTTCGTAAAGCTGTTAATACCTGGTTGAAAGATACCAGCAATTATGTTCTGAAAAAAGATTTATTGGAAAGAATAGTTCTCGAAAAAGAAGAAAAAGAATATGAAAATATTTTTCTATTAGACACAAATGGGAACATTCTTCTATCATCAAACCAAATTGATCCTTTTGTGTATGCGGAAGATATGAAAACACTGAAATTAGCCAGAAATTACAGGGAACCTGTTTTTAGTAATCTTTTTCAGGCTGAAAACAATCAAAAATATATAGATATTGTATCACCTGTAATTATTAATGACAAATATGAAATAGCTTTTATCCTTCATAGAAACAACTTATCAAACTATTTATATCCGCTGATAAGTTCCTGGCCTGTACCTAACAAAAGTTCTGAGACGGTGCTTTCGCAACGTGATGGAGATAGTGCTATAGTTTTAAATGAATTGAAATTCTTAAAAAATTCTGCTTTATCATTTAAAATTTCATTATCTGACACAAATAAACCCACAGTAAAAGCTATACTTGGATATGAAGGTTCTTTTTTTGGCAAAGATTATCGTGATGTCAATGTATTGGCAAATCTTCAATCAATACCAGATTCTCCATGGTTTATTGTCTGTAAGATAGACAGGGAAGAAGGAATGGCGGAACTCCGTTACCGCGTTTTTGTAATTGTTTTTTTTGTGGTTATTATAATTACTTGGTTTATAGGTATATTTTATTATTATCATAAACGTTTTCAAACTGGTTTTTATAAGAAATTATACCAGAAAGAACAAGAGATTAACTTGGCTATTACAGAGAGTGAGGAAAAATTCAGAGCCCTTTTTGAGAATATTATGGAAGGTGTTGCATTGCATGAATTGGTTTATAATAATAATGGAGAACCGGTTAATTACCGGATTATTGATGTTAATCCTGCTTTTCAGAGTCATACGGGTATTAATCGCGAAAAGGCTATTGGCAAATTGGCAACTGACCTTTATATGACTGAGAGTCCACCATATTTTGACGAATATTGTTCAGTTGTAAAAACAAGTAAGCCATACCATTTTGAGACATTTTTTCCTAATCTGCAGAAACATTTTTTTATTTCTGTTGTATCGCCCAAATCAGGGCAATTTGCTACAGTTTTTGAGGATATTACCGAACGGAAAAGAAATGAAGAAGCATTGCTGAAAAAAAATGAAGAAATGTCAAGCTTCATTTATACCGTATCGCACGATTTGAAGAGTCCATTGATAACAATAAAATCATTTGCTTCGTGCCTTAAGGAAGACATAAATAATAAGGAACAGAAATCTATTGCCCGAGATTTAGGTTACATTATAAATTCAGCAGATAAAATGGGAGTTCTTCTTGACGAATTATTGGAACTTTCCAGGGTAGGTAAAAACGAGAAACCTAAAGAAGAAATATCTCTTTCCGAGGTTGCCCATTCAGCAATCGATTTGGTTGCCGGCAGAATACTAGAAAAAAATATTGATGTCAAAGTTACAAATGAACCAGTTCTCTTGTTTGGAGAACCACAACGGCTCTTACAACTCTATCAGAACCTAATCGATAATGCAGCAAAATTTATGGACAAAAAAACAGATTCATTGATTGAAGTTGGTGTCATGCATAATGAAGGTGATATTGTACTTTTTGTCAGGGATAACGGAAAAGGCATCGATCCAAGGTATGCTCACCGATTATTTGGACTGTTTGAAAAACTGGATCCTCATTCAGAAGGTACTGGCATTGGATTGGCTCTTGTAAAAAAAATCGTCGAAACTCATAATGGATCAGTCTGGTTTGAATCTGATGGACCCGGAAAAGGGACAACCTTTTATTTTAAACTTGAGAAAACAAAGATGAATAATGAAGAATTAATAATGACGAATGCAGCTATTTAATATCAAAAAAAAGTGGGAGGAATAAAAATTCGCTCCCACTTAAATATTGGTTTTAATGAGTATTACTTGACAATTAATTTTTGAGTCAGATAATCTTTATCAGAGATGAGTTTTACGTAGTAGACACCACTGGAGAGAGATTGAGTGTTAACCTGGGCATCATTCGCATTTGAAAATGAATTTTCAAGAACTACTTTTCCATTGAGGTTGAATACCTGTACCGTAATATTTTCAGCAGTTTCGTCAAGTTGAACTGTAAAATAACCGGAAGCAGGATTCGGGAACATTCTGAATTCTTGTTTTTGGTTAACGATAACAGAAGCAGCACTTTTGTTTTCGCTTCCATAGATATGAAACTCGTTAAAAGAATTCCAGTTGTTTTGTTCATTGCATTTGCCAACAAGTTTAATATACTTGAATTCCTGAGCAGCTTTTTGTTCGTTGAAGGGGTAAACATGATTATCATCAGAGAAACCGCACGACTCGTACTCAACCATAACAGGTTCCCAGGTAGTTTTATCGCTAGAAGCATAAATATCGAAGAAAGCTTTTCTAACACTACCAGAGAAGAATTGAACTTTAAGGAAATCGACATGAGCCGTTTTTTCCATTTCGAAACAAATCCACTGGTCGGTACCTTCAGCAGCCCATCTGGTGTTTGTATCACCATCGATAACGTATTCAGGGATATTTGGGTCTTCAAAGTTGCTGGCTTCAAGCGCTACGACCTTAATTTCAGAAACCTCGGGTTTGTATTCATTTACTTTTATAGTGATATCGTGTACCTGGGTGGTTTTACCATCACTTACCTGTAGTTGAACAGTGTACATTGCAGGCAGGTTTTTATCGTCAGCCAGGAATTGAACAGTAGGCTCACTTGTCGATGATAAAGATAAAGCTTTAGGAGCAATCCAGTTAAACGTGAGGACATCATTATCAGGGTCGTATGATTCAGAAGCATCAATTGATTTAACAATACCTGCATATACTTCTTCCTCGTAGTTTACTTTAACAACAGGAGCGGTGTTCGTAGTTGTAGTATCAACAGGAACAACAACAACAGTATCAATGGGATCAACAGGAGTAGTAGTATCAACATTGGCATCTACAAATTCATAGGCACCTATATCCGGACCAGCACCATAAGGAACGGCATTGCCATCTTTATCTTTCGTTATTTCGCTTATAGTTTTACCCTTGTCAATACATAACGAACCTTCGATTAAATGGAAATCATCTTTAGCAAGATTAACAAATTGAG
>JAHEEB010001062.1 GCA_024640925.1 Bacteroidota bacterium
CTTTTGGAGACAATCTGGTTAAGGATTTTGCCATACAGACTATTGTAAATGAGAATTTGGGCGATGATGATTATACCGATGTACTCATTATTAATTTTACTTCGCTGGAACAAATCGGAAATATGTTTGGCCCTCTTTCTGTTGAGGTAGAAGATGAAGTTCTCCGGCTTGATAAAGAACTGGCTCATCTCCTGGATTTCATTGATGGAGAAGTTGGAATACAAAATACCCTTGTGTTTTTTACGGCAGAACATGGAGTTGCTTACAAACCTGAATACCTTGAATCGTATCATATCCCATCAGGATACTTCAACTCCAAGAGTTCCATCTCTTTACTTTCCAGCTATCTGAACAATATTTATGGCAAAGGTGACTGGATAAAACAATATAATGCCCAACAAATATACTTGAACCGTACACTTATCGAATCGGCTAAAATACCCCTTGCCTCCATACAGGAATGCGCAGCTAATCTGATGTTGCAGTTCGAGGGTGTCCAAAACACACTTACTTCAACCTCTCTAATCAATGCAAGCTATTCCCAGGGTGTATTTAAAAAGATCCAGAATGGCTATAACCAGAAACGTTCTGGTGATATTATCTTAGGATTGAAAAATGGATGGATTGAAAAACAAGGAAATGAAGTATCTTCCTTTGGTAGCGACAACCGCGTCCCATTGGTCTTTTACGGTTGGAAAATTGGTCGCAAAACAATTGTTAAACCTGTAGATATTATCGACATTGCCCCAACTATTTCTGTAATGCTGGAAATTTCATACCCTAATGCCTCAATGGGAGTTCCTGTTATCGAGGTTATGCAGTAATAGGGATAAACTCTAATAAAAAAGCCACTATTGATGAGTTTCAATAGTGGCTTTTTTATTTTCACGGAATTTCTATAAGATCAAAAAACCGGGAAGTCTTCACTTCCCGGCAAACCACAAAACTACTAACTAAACCAACTTGGGCAAAATTTTAATTTCTTTTTGAAACTTTATATATCGTGTTTCAATGTGTTCTTATGCAATATTACGAAACCAGAGTATACTTGTTTTTAATATTAGATAAACAAAGATATTCATTTGACAAACGAACGGGTTTTTTCAACTAAAAATATTTTTATGTTCATTTTATCTCTGATGTTGCTTTGCTTAAACTCATCAAACTATCCATGTTTTTTTCTATTGCTGTACCCACAACAACCATATCTGCTCCAGCCTGAAGAACTTGTTTTACCTTCTCGCCAGTATTAATACCTCCACCAACTATAAGAGGAACAGAAATATTCCTTTTCACTTCTCTGATTGCTTCGGTTGGAACATGTTTGTTTGCACCACTTCCAGCTTCAAGGTATATTAGTTTATGCCCTAACATTTCTGAAGCTATTGCCGTAGAAACAATTAAATCCGTTTTGTTTGCCGGAATTGGCTTTGTGTTACTAATATATTCAACAGAAGTCACTGTACCCCCATCGACAAGTATATATCCTGTGGGTATTACCTCAAGATTGGAATGTCGTATATACTGAGCAGCTAATACATGGTTACCAATAAGATAATCAGGGTTTCGTCCTGAAACCAGAGACAACAATAAAATTGCGTCGGCTTTCGAACTTAGTTGCATCAAGCTGCCTGGAAACAAAACTACTGGAATTTCTGTATTTTTCTTTATAATCTCAATGAATGAATCAATCCTTTCATTTATTAAGCTGCCTCCGACAAAAATCAGTTTAACATTAGCCTCATTGGCTGCATATACTGTTGATATAATTGCGGGAACATTTAGCTTATCTGGGTCAATCAGCAAAACAAATTTTTTACCTGGCGATGATATGTATTCGTTTATTTACAACAATAAACAATAACGTATCCTTTTATTGTGAAATATCTGAGTAGAAACTTATCGTGCCAGAATTTATTGTCAATCCATCCCATTATTTCTCCACAAACATCCGGTTCAAAAGGCTCAATTGTTAAGTTTTTCCTAAAGTTTATATCCTGCTTGTCACAAAGCTTATACAGAGCCTCCTTGGCGCACCAGTGAATATACAAATGCAAATTCCTCTTATCTTTTTTATCGGTGATAAACTCCTGCTCATTCATAAATTTATGGGACACTTTCTCAATATTGTGAGACATAAATTCCAGGTCGAGTCCAAGCTTTCTGTTTTTACTGAGTATGACAGCAGTAAGTGATCTTGAATGAGAGAT
>JAHEEB010000309.1 GCA_024640925.1 Bacteroidota bacterium
TAAAATCGGCAAAAGTTCACAAATTAATCCTGGACTCGGATGTCTTTATTAATGTACCTGTACTAAAAAATCATGGAGGAGCAACCTTGTCTCTAACCATGAAAAACCTTATGGGTATTGTCTGGGATCGGGGTTTCTGGCATAGGACTGACTTGCACCAGTGTATTGCCGATTTTGCTACATTCAGAAAACCTGATTTGAATGTCATTGATGGCTATAATGTAATGAAACGTAACGGCCCCAGGGGTGTCTCTGTTGATGATGTTGTAAACATGAAATATCAGTTGTTAACCAGAGATATGGTTGCTGCTGATGCTGCAGCGACTAAGATATTTGGGATTGATGTAAGTGCTGTTAAGCATATTGGTCTGGCTGAGCAATTAGGGGTTGGAACAACAAACCTTGAATCATTGAAAATTCAACGGATCACAATTTAAGATTTATGCAGAAATATTTTAAAACGGGCAGAGTAATCATTGCCCTACTTTTTTTTGTGGCAATATTGGTAGCTTTTGCAGATATAAAAGGTAATCTGCCTACCCATTATTTTAAAGGGGTGTTTTTTCTTCAGTTTATACCTTCTGTTTTGGAATTTCTATCCTCAAAATCTGTTTTATCAATAGGTTTCCTGGTTGTTCTCATATTAACTTTAATAGGAGGGAGGATCTATTGTTCAATAATTTGTCCCTTAGGTATTCTTCAGGATATCATGATTTATCTGAAAAGAAAATTTAGTGCTAAACAGCGATTCCGGTTTAAAAAAGCATTGAACATTTTACGTTATTCATTTCTTTCTGTCACGTTAATTTATATTATAATAGCTGGTACTATTGAACTTAACCGGTTATTTGTCCTTACACTTCTTGATCCTTATGCAATATTTGGCCGTATTGGCTCACATATCATTCAGCCAGTATTTTTAGCTATAAACAACACCATAGCCCGATTGATACCCTCTATCGGAATGCATTCGCTTGAAGCACGACCGGTTAGCCTAATATCCCTTGCAATAGCCGCATCCATGTTTATTCTTGTTGCAGTAATGACCTTCTTCAGAGGCCGTTTATACTGCAATTCAATTTGTCCCGTTGGTTCAATTCTTGGACTGTTATCAAAGCTCTCGTTTTATAAAATTAAAATCAACCAGTCGGATTGTACTCGTTGCGGTAAGTGCCAGTTTGTTTGCAAGGCAAATTGTATCGATACCACAAATATGAAGGTTGATGAAACCCGCTGTATTAGTTGTTATAATTGCTTTTCATCCTGCAGTAACTCGGCCATTGGCTATAAAAGACCAATTTCAAAAACAAATAAAACTGAAGAAGAACCAGCCTCAGACTCAAGGCGCAGGCTGTTTCTTATGACAACCATAACCTACCTGGCAACAAAGACAATTAGACTGAAAGCTCAACCACCACAAGGTAATGGAGAGAAGGCCCATAAAAAGGCAGATTATTATCAACGGGGAACTGTTACACCGCCGGGTTCAATTAGTCTTGAACATTTAAAAAATCGTTGCGTTGCTTGTCATTTGTGTGTATCCGTTTGTCCTACGAAAGTATTACAGCCATCTTTTCTTGAATATGGATTCACCAGCATGATGCTTCCAAAGATGGATTTTTTCACCAATTTCTGTAATTATGAATGCACAAAATGTGGCGAGGTCTGTCCGTCGGGCGCTATAATTAAACTGCCCATCGAAACTAAAAAAGTTACCCAAATAGGTAAAGCCATATTCCAAAAAGATATTTGTGTAGTAGAAACAAGGCATACGGCTTGCGGATCGTGTTCCGAACACTGTCCAACCCAGGCAGTGGAAATGATACCTTACGAAAATGGTTTAACCATACCACATGTCGATCATTCAATTTGTATCGGTTGCGGTGGCTGCGAATATGCTTGTCCCGTCGAAAACCCACATACAGCCATTTATGTTGTAGCGAATGATGTACATCGATTAGTCAAAAAGCCAACTACAGAAAAGATTGAGTATAAAGAGTCAGAAGAATTTCCATTTTGATTACTTCGATAGTTCTTATGTATAATTTCGAATTTTGGATAAACAAATTGTTTTACTAACTTAGGAATGAACAAAAACAGTTGACCTGTATGAAATCCATTCAAAATCTATTTTTTATTTTATTTATGGGCGTATTTGTTCCTGGTTGCCGGCAGGCTGATACTAAAAATCAGGAAAGCGATACAACAAATGTAAATAAATCAATTCAAGAAGAAGAAATTCTGAATGAAGTATACAACAGATTTCCATCACCCGAAGAAATGTTATCTGTTATAAACAAACAGACGACCAATTATGATAAAAAGATACTTCATAAAACAGAAAAGGTAAATAATTATCTCGATTCGCGTTCACAAGCTTTAAATCTTGGAGTATATGCTGCTGATCTTGCTTTTATTGCTTTGCTTGAGCAACATAAGGATTCCTATAAATATTTTGAGGCAATTTTTAAGTTGTCTGAAAACCTTCGGATTTCTGCAGCATTTGACGAATCTTTATTTAAGCGTACACAGGAGAATATCACCAATCCTGATTCCCTGAGATCACTTACTGATGATGCTTTCGATAACATTTCTAATTACCTGGTTTCAAACGATAAAGAGAAAACATTTGCGATAATATCTGTAGGGGGTTTTACGGAGGCATTATATTTAACCTTTCAATTTTCTAAAGGATATTCACAAGAGAATCCGATTGTACAACGCATTGCCGATCAGAAACTCGTTCTTGATAATCTGGTAGATTATTGTTCTGTTTTTTCCGATGATGATGCTGTAAATTCATCTATGGAACTTCTTAAGCCCATCCGATCGGTATATAGCGAAATTAGTTCAAAAAAGTTAGAAACAAAGGTTACAAAGGCACCCGATGGTAAGCTGATAATCAAAGGTGGCAACAAACTTATGATTACGGAAGAACAATATAATAAACTCAAGGATGCCATAACCAATCTTCGTAATACAATAATTCAAAATTAAGCTCAGAGAAATGAAGAAGACAATATATCTAATAATAGGATTGTTTTTAGCACAGATTTTAATCCAGGGTCAGGATTGTACCGGGTATCATCAATATCACTGCACTTATGCCGATTATACCTTTTTTTATAGTCGGCAATCGAAAAGTGTGCTTCTTAAACCCGGACAGAGTACAGAATTGAAGATTGTTGCATATAGTGGTGAAGATTATTATGTAGCAGTTTGTGCCCACAATAAATTCGGCGATTTAAATTTTAGAATACTTGAAGATAATGCAGAGAGAACAGTTATTTATGATAATAAAGATGATAAATACGCTGAATCAATCATTTTTTCCAATGAAGTTACACATAATCTTATTGTAGAAGTAAATGTTCCAATTACAAACAAAAGCGAAAATGAACGACGTTGTGTTGGAGTAATTATAGAGTTCCGGAAAAGTTCATAATAAATAGAACAGTTTTTTTTTCTGTAATAACAAATGATCATTGAGTTATCATTTTAGTATAGTATTCAAAGGTAGTTGACAAGGATGTTTATTTGCTTACCATCTAAAATAAGTCAGAAAAGGAAAGCATTTCCGATAAAGAATAAAGAACTGGATAAACTGCTTGTTATAGCAGGTTTACTCTAAAGTAAAAGCCCGGCATCTCTGCCAGACTCCTTTTTATCTCAAGTTAAAAACTTTTACATTATTTATCGCCCGGGGTTACAAACCCCGAGCTGCGCGGGAGTGTATCATCTGGTAATTCAAAACTGGTGTTCTTGAAGACCAAATCATTGAAGTAATAGTCAAAGAAGGGGTTGTGGAATGTAAACTCAAATGTGTTTTTTAAAATAAACTCATTTTTGTAGTTTTACCGGACAAAGTGTTTCAAAACTACGAAATTATGGATTTTAAAGGATTATTTACTTGTTTTTCATTATCAGTAATTTCATTACAGGTATTGTTTGGGGCAAACTACTATGTAAGTAATTCTGAGGGTAATGATTCTAACACCGGAACTGACAGTTCTCATCCTTGGAAAACTATTACCATGGTAAATAGCAAAATGTCGTCTTTTGTTGCAGGAGATTCAATTCTCTTTAAACGCAATGATAATTTTATTGGTCAGGTTTACATTACCAAATCTGGTACTGTTAGTTCCCCAATAGTTTTTGGGGCATATGGAACAGGTGAAAAGCCAATAATATCAGGTGCTGATGTTGTAACAGGTTGGACGAGTTCTGCTACAAATATTTACACCAATAGTTTTTCTAAATCTGTCGGCGATTTTTTTGTAAATGACAAAAGAATGACCGTTGCCAGATATCCAAATACTGGTTGGTTGTTTGCTGATTCAGGCTCTAAGAGTGAATTTACAGATGCAGCATTAACTGAGGCTGCCGGTTATTGGGATAGTTGTAAAATCAGGGTCAGGACAGTAAACTGGGTGTATGAAAACCGCAACATTAGTTCATATACTACTGGTACTATTAATTTTGAAACAACTACCAATTACCCGATAATGGCTAATTATGGGTATTTTATCGAAGGTAAATTTGAACAGTTAGATGCTAATAATGAATGGATACAGACATCTGATAATAAATTATACCTATATAGTACTGAAGCAATTCAAAGCACTGATAAAATAGAAGCTTCGGTTTATCAATATGGTATTTATGGTAGTTGGGCATTATCTAATGTTGTTATTAGAGATTTAGCATTTAAAATGCAATTAGAAACAGCTATTTTTTTGGACGCTTCGGTAAATATTAAAATTTTAAATAATTCTTTTAAAAATATAAATTTATATGGGGTTAAGATGGGCCCGAATGTAGGTAATAATATTCTTATACAAGAGAATACTTTTTCCGATATTAAAGGCGTTGCAATTTATTTTTCTGGACAAAACTCTCTAATTAACAATAATACTGTTTTAAATACCGGCTTGGTTGAAGGTCATGGAGTATCTGGCGATAATGGTGCCACAGGTATATTTGTAGAAAGACAATCGAGCTACATCAAAGTTCTGAATAATTATATTGATAATACTGGTTATAATGGAATTCGTTGCGATGGTTCATATAACGAAGTTGCATACAATAAAATTATGAATAGTTTGGTTACCCTTAATGATGGTGGGGCTCTTTATTGTTATGGCGAACCAACACATCATTCTGTATTCCATCATAATTATATCGAAAATGTTTATGGCAACTTAGAAAGCTCTGGTAGCACAAATACTATTGCCTGTGGAATTTATTTGGACGCTTATGATTATGCGGTATCAATCGAAAATAATACAGTATTGAATTGTAAAGACTATGGATTGTTCTGCTATTTTGTTAATCATAAAATAAGAAACAATGTCTTTTATAACAATAAAACTGCCGGAATGATTATTATTACCGGTAGTAGCGGCAAATACATAAATACGGAAGTAAAAGGTAATATATGTTATAACATAACTGAAAATGCTCCGGCTGCTTTTTTTAATAATTATAGTGGCGGTAGTAATTTTGGAGCTATCGATTCGAACTATTATATAAATCCTTATAATTATTTTCCGATTAATGTAAGAAATTCTTCCTATACATTAAGTGAATTTACCGTTCAGAGTTGGCAAAAACAATATCCAAAAGATGCATCATCTAAAATAAGTTCCTTCAATTTTAATCTCTACGAAGTTGTAGATACATTAGGGACGAATTTAATAACCAATGGCGAATTTGATTCAAGTACAACCGGATGGACTGCTTATAATGCCACCAATACATTAAAAAGCTCTATGTTAAGTATTTCTCCAACCAGCAGTTCTATAAGTTATTATAAAGCGTGGTCGAATAATTATGCTGTTAAAGCAAATTCATTCTATCAGATATCTCTCGATGCTTCAGCTAATAAAGCTTCCGATCTATTGATT
>JAHEEB010001063.1 GCA_024640925.1 Bacteroidota bacterium
AGGGATTACCTGGCTCAGTTCAAGTTATTCTTCAGGCCCAAAACTAAAGCTTATGAAAGCCTTGGCGGGTTTATTTCTATAGGTAATATTTTTCCTTCAAAATGGAATTGGGAAGCTTTCTGGGATTTAACAGGATTTCTTTCCATTATTCTTGCTATAATGAATATATTACCTATTCCTGCCCTCGATGGTGGTCATGTAACATTTCTGCTTTACGAAATTGTAACCGGCAGAAAGCCTGGCGACAAATTTTTAGAGTATGCCCAGATAGTAGGAATGGTAATCTTATTTTCATTATTAATCTACGCTAACGGCAACGATATTTACCGATGGATTTCGGGATGGAAATAAACAAATCGAAAAACAAAGATAATTTCTGTTATTTAGAATTATCTTTGTTATTAAATATATTAAAAAATACACATAATGGGTAGATTTGGTGCAACCGAGATAATACTAATCGTTCTTGTTATTGTTCTGCTTTTTGGAGGAAAAAAAATTCCTGAATTAATGAAAGGCCTGGGACAAGGAATGCGAGAATTTAAAAAAGCCTCAAAAGGGGAAGCAGAAGAGCGGAACGAAGCAAGACCCGATGGACAAAAATAATCTGATAAAAAAGATTAACAAAGCTCATCTTTTTTTCAGGTTTTTCAGTTCAAAGCTTTTGCAGATATACCAGAAGAAAAAGGTATTTTCTATACTTGTCATATCCATTTTTATCCTTTCTATAGTTGTCCTTGTTTTCTTTCAAAACAAACCCTATTATATCCATAGGGTTGCTAAATATCAGCAACATACGATAGATTCCTTAACAATCGAGACTTCGCTGGAAGAACTAAACAAGACCACCCCTGTAAATTTAAAATATAACAAAGATGTCAAGATATATATCGATACCTATCTTAACGAAAGACGAGGTGAACTCGAGATTTTTCTTGGCAGATCAACGTTGTATTTTCCAATTATTGAGTCCTATCTCGATAAATACGATTTACCTGTTGAAATAAAATATCTTGCTGTTGTAGAGTCAGGATTAAATCCTCTTGCCAAATCAAAGTCTGGAGCATCGGGGTTGTGGCAATTACTTTACAGTACATGTTCACTCGTTGATTTGGAGGTAAATTCTTATATCGATGAAAGACGAGATATTTATAAATCGACAGATGCTGCATGCAGGTATCTGCAATATTTGCACAGGATTTTTAACGATTGGCCCCTTGCTATAGCTGCCTATAATTGTGGCCCCGGCGAAATTAAAAAAGCAATTGAACGTTCGGGTAAAACAGATTTTTGGGAGATACGACCTTATTTACCTAGAGAAACAGCAAACTATGTGCCTACATTTATTGCTTTTAATTATCTGTTTGCCAATTATAAAGAACATAAATTAGATTTCGTTGAACCTGAATTTACGTATGATGATGTCGATACTATTCTTATCAATAAGCCTCTCTATTTTAAACAGATTGCTAAAGTTTTAAATATCCCGGAGCAACAAATTGCCTTTTTAAACCCACTCTATAAAACCGGATATATACCTGCCACTGAAAACAGATGCTTGCTTGTATTATACGAAGACGATATTATAAATTTTATTCGCAATGAAAATGAAATTTATAATTCAACCATCACCCGATTAACTTATTTTGACCTGCTAAAGGATTCCACCTCAACGGATAACCGGAAATGCTATATACATGTTGTACAAAATGGCGATTTCTGCCACAAACTAGCTATGAAATATAATTGCACCATCGAAAATATTATGGCTTGGAATAATCTCGAAGATGGTAGTCTTTATCCGGGTCAGCAACTGAAAATATGGATTTATCAATAAATAAAGCCAACTAAAGAAACTAAAATAATAATCTTCGTTTCTTATTCCCTGTTAATATCTGATGAAAAGCAATCCATTAATATCATTCGAATTTATTATTTTTAGCAAATTTTTTAATTGGGATAATTCAATTATAAAATTTTCCAAACTGATAATTACTAGCTAATGAAGAATGACAAAATAATAGTAGGAATATCTCATGGGGACATAAATAGCATAAGCTATGAGGTAATAATTAAAGCCCTCATGGATCCGCGTATTTATGATTTTTGTATCCCTGTGGTCTATGGTTCCCCTAAAGTTGCGGCCTATCATCGGAAAGCCCTTAACATAGAGAACTTTAATTTTAATAGTATTCGTTCAATTGAC
>JAHEEB010000310.1:0-2831 GCA_024640925.1 Bacteroidota bacterium
CTCTTTAAATACGGATGTATATGCCACTGCTGATGGAATTGTAACATTAGCAGAAGATTCTCGTACAGGTTATGGAAAAGAAGTAGTAATTTCACACGAATTCGGTTATACTACTAAATATGCTCATTTAAATGATATTAAAGTGGTGGTAGGACAAAATATTAAGAGGGGCCAACTCATAGGTCTGATGGGCAGTACAGGAAAATCTACCGGTACACATCTTCACTATGAAGTAAGGTTAAATGGGCAACCTATCAATCCTCTTTTATACTTTTCTGATGATTTATCGGGAGCGGAATATAAATTAATCACAAACGACAAACAACAAGACGAAAATTAGAATCATGGCAAAACACAAGTATAAATTTAATCCTGAATCCCTTAGTTATGTAAAGGTTAAACGAACCAGCAAACAAAAATTATTAAATATCTTTACATACTTTATGGCCAGTATTGTGTTGGCTGTTGTATATTATGTAGTATTCTACTCTTTTTTCGATTCACCCAAAGAAAAAGGACTTAAACGACAGATTAGTGAACTTAAAGTTAATTATGAACTGATTCAGGAAGATTTTAAAAGTGCGGAACAAGTACTGCAAGACTTGCAGGAGAGGGATGATAATATTTACCGCACTATCTTTGAAGCAGAACCAGTGCATTCCTCCATTCGTGAGGCTGGTACCGGGGGTTCTGACGTCTATGGAAATCTTGAAAGTTCAGAAAATACCGAAATTGTTGTCCAGATTAAAAAAAGACTGGATAAAATAATGAAAAAAATTTATGTTCAATCTGTTTCCTACGATGAAATAATAAAACTCGCCAAAAGCAAAGAACAAATGCTTGCTTCAATTCCAGCTGTTCAACCCATATCGAATAAAGACCTTACAAGAGCTGCAAGTGGCTGGGGTTATCGAATTCACCCAATATATAAAATCAGAAAGTTTCATGAAGGAATGGATTTTACTGCTCCAACTGGAACTGATATTTATGCTACGGGGGATGGCACTATTGAAATAGTTGAATCTTCTTTACGTGGTTATGGAAACCATATTGTTATAAATCACGGATATGGATATCGGACACTTTATGGCCATATGAATTCTTTTAAGGTTAAAGTTGGCCAAAAAGTAAAAAGAGGTGATATAATTGGAACCGTTGGAAATACTGGTCTTTCTACTGCCCCACATTGTCATTATGAAGTATCTATCAATGGCAATAAAGTCAACCCCATAAATTATTACTTTAACGATTTATCAGCCACGGAATACGAAAAAATGATTGAAATATCAGGGAAATCAGGACAAACTTTCGATTAATATATGATTCGGTTTTTTATCAGCTTCTTAGCAATTTCGCTTACAATAAATATTCAAGCACAAAATAATACAGGGGCCTCAATCAAACAGAGGCCTTTTTTACTACCCACTTGCGAAATTATAACCCCGACTTTTTTAGGTAACTTCCAACGAAACTATTATGGGAATGTGGCTCCTGATGCTTTAAATGTTAAATGGTCTTTTTATCTGGGTTATGGGAAAACAGTAATTTCAAGGAAATTAGGCGAAAGAATATGGGCCGGGGCCGGATGGACTGGTCAACCCTTACTGGTTAAAGAAGATACAAGCTTGTTTATAATTCAGGGTGCTTATGATCACCATCTAAAAAAAATTGATGCACAAACCGGAAAGCTCGTTTGGCAATATGCATTTGATGATGTTGTAAAAGGAACTGGAACAATCTGGGTTAATCCCGACACTTCTGACCAAGAAAACAAAATAGTTATTCTTCAAGGTAGTCGCCTTGGGGTTGGTAATTATTTAGATTCTAAACATATACCAAGCTATAGGGCAATTTCTTATTTTACCGGAAAAGAGCTCTGGCGGTTGGATGTAAAATGGACTTCGAGCTATAGTCGTGATGTCGATGGAAGCGCCTTAATTTACAACGATACAGCTTATCTTGGTCTTGAGAATTCTTTATTTACAAAGTTCAATCCTGATTATCGGAAAGCTACCCTTAAAGATGGAATGTTACAACCTGCCATTTATAAAGAAACTTGTTTATATACCAGACAGGATGCAATAAACCACAAAAATAATGTAGTAACCGAATCATCACCCAGTATGCTCGACAGTATTATTTATATTGCATCAGGCTCAGGGCACATTTTCGGATATAGCCTTAAAGAAGATACAATAACCTGGGATTTTTTTATTGGCTCAGATATAGATGGATCTGCTATTGTAACCAGTGATTCGTGTATAATTGTAACTGTTGAAAAACAATATATAACCGGGCATGGTGGAGCATACAAGCTTGATCCTCGCAAACCACCTGACAAAGCGGTTGTCTGGTTTTTCCCGACAGAAGATAAGAAATACTCCAGCTGGGAGGGCGGAATTATAGGGTCGGCATCAGTAAATGATTCATACTGCGTGGGAAATCAGCCGAAACTTTGCGCCTTTTCTGCAATCGATGGAAATCTCTATGTCGTAGAACATTCAACAATAGACACTACTCATAAGGTTAAAGGACACAATGGAGTTCGTTTATACCCAACTCCAAAATTGCTTTTTAAATACCAAATGGGGCCATCAATTTCCACTCCTTTAATAGTAGGCGACAAAATTATTGCTGCAGGTTATGATGGAATCCATTTATTTAAAATGGATATTAACCTTCATTTTAGTTTATTATCAAAACTGGTAGCTTCTTTTGAATCCACTCCTGTGGTTTATAATAAAAAAATTTATGTGGCTTCAAGAAATGGTTATTTTTATTGTTTAAGTGATTAACTCTAATCTATTGGTTTGTTTGCATTTATTTACTAT
>JAHEEB010000310.1:2841-5899 GCA_024640925.1 Bacteroidota bacterium
TATTATAATATGCCTTATATCGAAAAAAAAGTTGAAAAACTATATTATTCTATCGGTGAAGTGGCCAAAATGTTTGGCGTTAATACTTCACTGATAAGGTTCTGGGAAAAAGAATTCGATGTTATTAAACCGAAGAAAAATAAAAAAGGAAATCGTTTTTTTACAAAAGATGATATTGATAATTTTCATCTCATCTACCATCTGGTTAAAGAAAGAGGAATGACTTTAAGCGGAGCAAAGAAAAAAATTAAAGAAAATCGTGAAGATACCATGAATAATTTCGAAGTAGTAAAATCTCTCTCGGTTATTAAAAATTTATTGCTTGAAATAAAAGAAAATCTTTAGAAAAGATTCATTACTATTTTACATCATATTAAAGTGTCTTATTTTCTGAATAAAAATGAAAATTCGAGAAATTATTGAGTTTATTGAAAGGTTTGCTCCCCGGGAACTTCAGGAAACATATGATAATTCAGGGCTTCAGGTTGGTAATTCGGAAAATGAAGTAACCGGAATACTTTGCACAATTGATGTTACACAAGAAGTATTGGATGAAGCTATTGAAAAAAAGACTAACTTGATTATTTCGCATCATCCAGTGATTTTTCAGGCCATTAAATCACTTACGGGTAGAAATGCCTCTGAAGAGATTATTATTCGTATGATTAAAAACGATATAGCTCTCTATTCTGCACACACTAATATAGATAATATTTTACAAGGAGTCAATTCGAAAATATGTCAAAAGATTGGGCTTACAAAATGCCGAATACTGTCTCCTCTCAGCGATAAGTTAATTAAACTGGTAACATCTGTACCTACTGATTATACCGAGAGGATTCGAGAAGTAATATTTCAGGCAGGAGCCGGTGTTATTGGTAATTATGATTGTTGCAGTTACAACCTGGAGGGAACAGGAACTTTTAGAGGTAACGAAAACACAAAACCTTTTGTTGGTGATAAAGGTGAAGTACATTTTGAAAAGGAATCAAGAATAGAAACAATATTGCCGGAGTTTTTAAAAGATAAGGTCATTAATGCTCTGATACAAGCCCACCCTTATGAAGAAGTTGCCTACGACTTATATCCCCTTAAAAATACATACAACCAGGCGGGTTCGGGCATGATTGGAGAATTAGAAAAGCCAATAATATTAAAAGAATTACTGGTTTCATTAAAAATTAATTTTGGTTCGGAAGGCATAAAATATACTGGTGATCTGAAAACAAATGTCAAAAAAATAGCTGTTTGTGGAGGAAGCGGCAGTTTTTTAATAAGTGAAGCTATAAATAACAAAGCTGATGCAATAATTACTGGTGATATAAAATATCATCAATTTCTCGATAATCACAAAAGATTAATAATCATTGATATAGGTCACTTTGAAAGTGAACAATTTACGAAAGATATTTTTTATGAATTACTTAAGAAAAAAATATCTAACTTTGCGGTTCATTTATCAGAAGTAAAAACAAATCCAATAAAATATTTTAGTTAAGATGGCCGAAAACAAAAACAAGGTACAGGAAGTTGCTGAACTTTCAGTTGAGGAGAAGCTTAAGGCATTGTTCAGATTACAAAAAATTAAATCTGAAGTTGATAAAATCAGGACTCTTAGGGGTGAGTTACCTTTAGAAGTGCAGGATTTGGAAGACGAGTATGCTGGATTACAAACACGTATCGAAAAATTCGAACAAGAAGTAAAAACCTTGGAAACCAGTATTACTGCGAAGAAGACTGAAATTACCCAGGCCAAAGGCTTGATTAAGAAATACGAAGAACAACAAAACAATGTTCGTAACAATCGTGAATTTGAGTCTCTCTCTAAAGAGGTTGAGTATCAAACACTTGAAATTGAACTTTGTGAGAAGCGTATCAGAGAATTTACTTCCCAGATAAGCGAGAAAAAAGAAATTATCGATGAATCGCAGAAAAAACTCGATGAAAGAAAAAGCGATTTGGAAGCTAAACAAAAAGAGCTGGAAGATATTATAGCCGATACAAAAAAAGAGGAAGATGATTTGATGAATGAGTCACTTCAGGTTGAAAAAATAATTGAAGAGAGACTTCTGACTGCTTTCAAAAAAATCAGGAAAAATGCACGTAACGGACTTGCCGTTGTTTCAGTAGAGCGTGATGCTTGTGGTGGCTGCTTTGCTAATATTCCTCCTCAAAGACAATTAGACATTAAATCAAGAAAGAAAATTATTGTTTGCGAATACTGCGGACGTATTCTGGTAGACAATGAAATTTTAACTGAAGAAAAATAATAAGATCATTGTTACTTTTAAAGCTGCCTTGAGCAGCTTTTTTTATTCTTCATTCTGTAGCTTAATGACTTGGGGTTCCTTGAACAATGGAGAATTTTTTATTATATAGAATGAAGATTCTTTGACCTCGGTTATATGAGATCGGGTATCACCTGCAAATCTATTGAACCTCCATAGATTATCACTATTAAACCGGGTAATGGAACTATCTGACTCATATTTTGAAACCGGTATTGCAAAAAAAGTCGATTTGTTATTTTTATCCTCTCTATAAACCCAGAAAGGCAAGTATAACATAGAATCAAGCCTTACCCCATCTTGAGTTTTGCATAAATGCATCTCGGCAATTAATCCCCCATCTTTATATTGTGCCCTCTGATTTGAGACAAAATTTCCCATTGAAAAGACCACTGGTCGGCGGACAAGACTATCTCCTACCCTGATATCGAAATATTTTACTGGTTGAATCACATGTGGATGTGAACCAATAATAGCATCCACCCCATTATTAAGAATAAACGAGGCCAATTTTCGCTGAGAAGCATTTTCATCATTTTCATATTCAATGCCCCAATGAATAGTACAAATTATATAATCTGGACCAGCCAGTTTTGCTTTAACAATGTCTTTTCGAATAATTGCTGTATCGATTCGGTTAACCACATATGGCGTATCAATGGTTAATCCATTTGTTCCATATGTGTAATTCAAAAGAGCCAACCTGATATTATTCTTTTCAACAATTAAAGGGTATGTTTTTTCTCGTATATCCTGATTGATAAAAGTAC
>JAHEEB010001064.1 GCA_024640925.1 Bacteroidota bacterium
GAACGCATCCAGGAAGATCCGGATGGGTTCATAGCCGAACGAAGTGCCATAGCTTGTCGTACATCAGCATTATCATCTGCCTGTTCTTCGGTATTCTTTTTGCGGATCGAAGTCAGGATTTTCTTGCCGAACTTATAAAGGATAAAACCGCCAACACCAACCACTGCACCCCCGACAAGAATACGCTGCGGGTTATCGAGAAAACCGTATTTGTCTTTTTTCGCTGCCATTACAAGAATAGTTTCGCTTTCTTAACCAGCCACGGTTTATCTTTGATGACCGAGGCAAATTGAATGAACTCTCTGGTAGATGTCTCCTTGCGGACGGTCTTCATGATGTCGAACATGGCAACAAGGATATCCCTTGCTTCTTCATTTTTCTCGGCCTCAATTTTGACTGTAAAATCAAATGTTTGCATGGTTGTTTGTTTTTAAGGTTTCCAGGTATTGGATAATGCTATTGGCAATGGCATTGTCCTGTTCAATTTCCGAGAATATGTTGAAAACATTGGTCAATGTCTGGTTATTGGTTGTTTTCAGGTACTCGGCAATAAGAGAGATGATTTCACTGCGTTTTTGTTCTTCGGGCGACAAAGGTTCGTGATGCTCCACAATCCCTGAGTTATCGGGACTAATGATAGCAGGTTTTGAATCCGGTTCATTAATCCCCATCAGCTCGGCCAATGGTTTTTTTACCTTGTCTTTCGATATACCGATGCTTTCCAGGATATCGCCCAGCATCCCGGCGTAATACCGGATTTGTTTTTTGCTCTCGACTTCCTGTTGCAGCTTATCATTCTCCAGTTCAAGCTTGTTTACTGCATCCTGGAGTTCTTCATTTTCCTCGGTAAGCTCCTGTACCTGCTCTTTTAGCTGTTCATATTGGGTAAACCGGATGCGTTCCCTGAATCGCTCATCTACTAAGTGATTGATTTCTGCCTCCCCAAATCCTTTAAAGCTTGTTGCAGGCTGCGTTTCAGGTACAGGTTCTTTTAGGATGATATCCTTAAACCAGAGTGTATTGGTAGAGTCTTTCCCATTGTATAAATCGAGGCGTATTTTTTCCGGGGTTTCGCATTTTAGGTTTTTGCTTACCAGGAACAACTGGCTTACCGGAGCCTTGTCTACAAGTTTCTCCCTTCGGCTCCCCGTGATGAAAGTAGCCGAATACAGCACATCGTTTCCCTGCTCCTGGTAGGTTTTAATCTTGGTGCGTATGTTGTCGATGGCTATTTGGAATTTTGTTTTTGACATGGCTAATCGGGGATTACACGGATAAACTCAATGACCTGCTGGCTTGAACCCTCCGGACAGGTAATCTTAATCTGACCTGTGAATTCCTGGACTTTTGAATAATCGAGCAGCGGATACGTCGCATCCGCAGTGAACACATTTGTATCGGATGAAATTTCTGTGCCTGTAACAAGGCTGCCGGATGTGAGGTAATAGTATTCGTTGGTCGCATCGATGATTACTTCAGTGAGGGTATTGTCCATGACTACCACAGAAGGCTCGAAATGATAGGTCTTAAAACCGGTTTCGGCCATCCGCTGTGCTACATAGCCAAGGATAAAATTTTCCATAGTCATTCTGTTGTTGTTTGGTTGCTATCACAAAGCAGGTACAAATTCAGTGTATAGGCATTCTTCAGGTGGTTCCTGAAATAGCCGGAGATTCTTGAACCCGGAAGTACAGGTTCATTCAGGTGTACAAGCAAATCTTCTACCCTGAACAGGCAGCTTCTCCAGCTGAAATGAAAATGGACCGGGTGCGATTTGCGTGTATCGAAAAAGAGACTGGCTTCTCCGAGGATCAGGGAACAAAAACACCCCTTGATATCGGTTACCGTAAAAAGGAAACCCTTGCATCGGTCAATAGTTGCAGGTAGTTTGACATCGATTCGGGACAATCCTTTCGATTCAAGCGATATGGGAATGATTACCCATTTATCGACCGTTTGTTTGCAAGGGATTTCCATTTACTGTACTTTATCTTCAAGTTTGAGATAGAGATATGCCGTATAGGGATAGGTAAGGCCACATGTAGCCCCGCCATCGGTAAACCTGCCCTTGATGGTACTTCCCTCAGCTGGCTCATCGAGCTGGTAGAACCGCTCATTCACTGGTATGTATTGCTCACTGGACAAAAGTTTGACTTCAAACTCATCGGGAAAGATTTCTTTCTCGTTTATCTGGAGAGCAAGGG
>JAHEEB010000311.1 GCA_024640925.1 Bacteroidota bacterium
AGGTTTCCGACATTTTCAATAAACAAAATAGAACCTGGAACTGGTTTAATAATTTTTAGTGCATGACTTATCATCTCGGCGTTGAGGTGGCAACCATTTCCAGTATTTATTTGAATAGCTTTTGCACCTGCTTTTCTTATTCGTTCAGCATCGAATGTAGTTTGTTGATCACCTTCTATAACAAATACTTCATGCTGATTATTTAACTGTTTAATTAACTTTTCAAGCAAGGTTGTTTTTCCGCTTCCAGGTGAGCTAACCAGGTTGAAAGCCTTTATTTTGTTAGCCTCGAAATACATTCTGTTCTGTTCAGCAATTTTTGTGTTTCTTGATAATACAGAAGTAGAAAGGGGAATAGATACTTTGTTTGTTATCATTGGGTTGTTTTCTGGGTGATTATGTCCGTGGGAACGCCCGAACAGCCCATGTCTATGCTTTTGATGTTCTGTTTTTGATGGGTTTGGGTTTTCTATGCCCTCTAACCTTTCAATCCGGTAATTTTCTTCGGATTCATTACAACCACATGTATCGCACATAATATTGATATATTGGTTCTAATTAAAATTAGTTAAAATCAATATCAAAACCAATGATTGTATGAAAGCTTAATGAAAGTTTATCCCGTAAGAAGATGAATTTCAATATTAATCAGAATAATGCAATTGGAAATACAATGGCTTTATTGTTTATAGCCTGCAAGACGTAACGAATAAACATATATATGCTTCTTCATATATAATTAATCACAACCGTTTTCAGCAGCTTTTCTTCAAGCAACATAGCAACCCTTTTTACAACAGTTCTTCGAATTTCTAAGTCAATTTGGAGGTTTGGATCCTGATGGGCAATGTTAATTCGTGTTCCAACAAGGAAACGTATTTCATCGCTTTCTAAAATAAGTTTAACAACTTCATCAGCAGGTCCTTTACCAAGTTTTGAGTTGTTTGTATAAGAAATCAGAATATCTTCAACTTTACGCAAGGTTAAAATCCCTTCGGTAAATAAATCAATTCCTTCGAGAAAAGAAAGAGGTGGCAAATCAGGATCTGCAAATTCCTGTCCGTCTTCAACCTTCAGGTTTAATTCGCGGGAGATAATATCGCCTGTTGTAGCATAACTATTTTTTTACCAACAAAGGCTTTTACAATAGCAGCAAATTCCGGATCATTTTCTTTCTCAAAGGGTGGTCCTGTACAAACGAGCAATTCACGAGGTTCACGAAGGTAAATTACTCCACAGGTTGTGTCGTCCTTCGATTGAAATCCATCGTTGCGATAAGCCATATTGATAATACGCGATGCAAGCTGTCGAGCAGAAATCTGCGGAAACTGTTTACATATATCAATTGAAAACCGTGACACATTGTCGATACCCCAACCAAAAGGGTAACGTGGAGTACCTAAGCCTGATTGTGAAACACCATCGGTAGTGAAGATTATCCGATCACCCTTATGCCCCTTGAATGAAAATACCCTGAGCTTTTTTCCCTTGTTCTTTTCACTGGTAAGTGTAATTAACTTTCGCTGTACTTCCAGTATTTCCCTGTTTCTGACTACAAAGCTTTCCGGATTATCGTATTCGAGAATAGTAATGTTTCCATCGTAACGTATATCAATAATCGTAAAAGTCGAATAATTCATTTTCCGCTCACTACATTCAGGTAGCGTATTCATTATAATTTCGGCAGTTTTTTCGGGTTCCTTGTGTTCTTTTGTAAAATTTAAAGCCATTGTAGCAGTAAGTGTAGCCAAAACACTGGCTTTCACACCATGACCCATGCCATCGGACAAAACAACAACAATCCTTTTTTCTTCTTTTACTTTACCAGAAAGAAAAACATCGCCACAAATGCGTTCACCATCATGATTTTTCTGTTGGCAGTCGACTTCAATGAAAAATGTTTCGGACATGTTCTATTTATCAGTTTTACCCCTTTTTATTATTATTCGAATCATAAATTCCAATAACAGAATTTAGCATTCGTTCAATATCTGAAGCTCCTTCACCCAGAAGGAATCCGATTTTTTGGACCATTTCCAGGTTTTTATCAATTACTTCTGATACTCTGTTCAGAACCTCAGCCTTTTGAACCTCCGGAGCCCTCATGTCGCGAACAATAGCCCCTATAACCTGGTTCTCGCGAATTGGGAAAATTTCAATATTCAGCAATGATTCACCATAATGAATATCTTTACCATCAACAGGTTCGTTATTTTCCAGCACAAAGGTGAACAAATTGCAAATATCTTCAGTGAAAAATTTATTCAAATCAGCACCCCGTAAACCAGGAATTACTTCGTTAATTTCCTCGGCTTCTTCACCTAATATTACAGAAAACTGATTGTTGGCTTTAATAATCTTTAGCTTATAATCGACAATAACAATGCCCGATCTGAGTTTTTCCAACATTGAATCAGCAAGTTCAGAGGCTTGTTGGGCCGTATCGTGTTCACTTTTTACTTTTTCTTCAGTAACTTTCAGCATTTGGCGGGTACTGGCAAGTTTTTCATTAAGTTCTTTCAACGTATCACTAAAATATTGACTGTTGCGGATAGCAAATGTTGGGCACATCTCGGGGATTACAATTCCTTTTGCCATATCGATTGCGAATTCTCGACAAGTAGAGTAACCGCATTGACTGCAATTTGCCTGGGAATCTTCATTACGTTTCATCAAAGCAATAGCTTCCCTTACTTTTTCAATTGGAGGATCAGGAATTCGTTGATCATCGGGATGAAATTCACGGCTAAAATCCAAATTCAGATAAGTGTTCAGGTTATCGTACCATTCCGATCGGAAGAATTTAACCAGTCGCTTATTGGCATATTTAATAACCAGATATTCCTTATATAATTTACTACCCCTGTTTGATATGCCAGGTCCTGCAAGCGAATTGCCATATGTTGCATGCAGATTTCGGTGTATGATTTTGACGTTGTTCTCGAACTCCCAGATGGATTCGATCATTTCCTTTTTACCTTCGGCACAAATTACTGCCGTGGTTAAAAGGTTTTCGTCAATATCGGCAGCCTGAATGAGGCCATTGCGGATAGGATAAAGACTACCTTTATACCCTACAGGGCCGTCAAATTCACTATATTCAACAATATTTTCATCGATCTGCTTTTCTTTAAAAAGCTGTCGGAGTTCCGGGAACGTAAGAACCACATCTACTTTTGAATCTCCTGCCGATTTAAGAGCTACATCTTTGCTTGCTATATCCGGACCAATATATAGTACTTTTACATCATCGCCATATTTTTGATGTACCACTTTTGACATAACCAGCATAGGTGTGCCAAAAGGTGCAAGGTTTTGGATAAGATTCGGGTGGTATTTTTCGATAAAAGAAACAACAACCTGGTCACAGGTAGTAATATAATATCTACCCTTAAAATCACCGAAAAGAGTAAGGTATTTATATGCCAGCAGATCGATGGCAAATGATACTTCGTTTACATGATCAATATTCATCATTTTAATCATCTGGACGAATTTCCTGTAATCGGTTATATCTTCAAATTCAGCAGCTAAACTTGGCGAGATTAATGCTACCTTTTTGCTTTTTGATTTAAGTAATTGTTTGGCCTGTTCAATCGAGCTACGATAATATATAGCCTTTGGAACACAAGTTTCGATACAATCACCACACCCAATGCAACGGCTGTTCTCAATAGAAGGATGTGGGCTTTGGGTATTGGCCCTAATAGCTTTAACAGGACAAATCCTTACACAGGTAAAGCAGTTTGTGCATTTGTCCGTATTAATATTTACTAATGGTTCATTCTGCATAATCCATCAAATCACGTAATTCATTTTCCAAAATCTTATCAACAGTATCAGTGGTTACATTTTGAAATAACCGGCCATCTATTCGTAAATTTGGTCCCTCGCTGCATTCATGAAAACAATGGTCGCCACTAAATGCAACCTTGTCTTCGAGCTTATGAAGTCTTATAAATCGCTGAATACTTGTAAGTATATTATTATTGCCTCTTGCAAAACAAGAACTTCCGAGACAAATAATAATGGTTTTCTTACGCAGCATTGTTAATTCAATTTGTGTAAAATATAGTAATTTTTAATCAATTAACATTTGTTATAAAAATAACAATAATTTGATTGTAAATCTTTCTGATTTTATAATTTTGTAATAATTGGAAAAGTAAAAATGAAGATTCTACCAGAAAAGACAGTTGAAAGATTAAGTCAATACAGAAGGACTCTGTATAATTGCATTGATCAGGGAAAAGAAAGGATTTATTCTCATGAATTGGCATTACTTCTTAATATAACTGCTGTGCAGGTAAGGCGTGATATTATGTTTATTGGTTATAATTCGTATCAACGAAAAGGCTATGATATTAAAGATCTGATTGGAAAGATTAGTTTGATTATCGATACACAAGAACCTCTGAATGTAGCAGTTATAGGATATGGCAATTTAGGAAAGGCTATTACTACTTATTTTATTGGAAACAGGCCGAAACTTAACCTTGTTGCAGCCTTTGATATCGATCCAAAAAAAATAGGGTCGGAAGTAAATAAAATCAAATGTTATTCGATTGACAGGCTACGCGAGATTATTGTCAACAACGATATTACAATAGCTATTCTTACAGTTCCTACACACTCTGCAAGAGAAATGGCCAAAATTCTTGTACAAAGCGGAATAAAGGGCATACTTAATTTTACTACAGTTAACCTGAATGTTGCCCCAAACATCTATCTCGAAGAATATGATATGATTACTTCACTCGAAAAGGTGGCTTACTTTGTGAAGCACAAACCCGAGGAAGAAGAATAATGTTTTTTCATAGCCTATGGCGCAGGATTTAGCCCTTAATTCTTACAGGGGCAGATAAAAAACAAACATCCCGCAAACCATAAGGTTAGTTCGGGATGTTGTAACTTACATTGTCCTATGAAAGTTGATAGTCAAATTAGGTATAAACTGAAGAAAACGGGAGGACAATTGTGGACAAAAAGCGCACTATTGATTTCTTTTCGTTTTGTCTGACGATATATTGTAAAAAATAAATTTTTCATCTCATTCAATAGCTTGTAAAAAGTCGGATTTAATATCATCGATATGTTCTGTGCCAACCGAAAGTCGAAGCAATCCGGGTTCTGCACCCGAAGCTTTTTGTTCTTCCAGAGTCAACTGCTCATGGGTAGTTGAGCTTGGATGGATTATAAGAGTTTTACTATCGCCTATATTGGCAAGATGGCTTATTAGTTTGAGTTTATTGATGAGTTTATCTGCTGCATTTTTTCCTCCCTTGATTTTAAAGGTCAGCACTCCGCCAAACCCCCTTTTCAGGTATTTTAAAGCATTTGTATGATACGGGCTACTTTCAAGCCCAGGGTAATTAACAAATTCTACCCAGTCTTGATTCTCAAGCCACCTGGCCATTTCCAGAGTATTTGAAGTTATTCTTTCCATGCGTAATGATAAAGTCTCAAGGCCCTGAAGAAATAAAAACGCATTAAAAGGACTTATACAATTTCCAAAATCCCGTAATCCTTCAACCCTGGCCCTTAATATGAAAGCAATATTTCCATAAGGACTACCTGTTCCAAATTCCTCCCAGAATTTTAATCCATGATATCCTTCTGAAGGTTCTGTAAAAAGAGGAAACTTACCATTACCCCAGTTAAAATTACCACCATCGACAATTACCCCACCAATGCTGGTACCATGCCCTCCAATCCATTTGGTTGCCGATTCAACAACAATGTTTGCTCCATGTTCCAGCGGTCTGAATAGATATCCAGCTGCTCCAAATGTGTTATCGACTATGAGTGGTATATTGTGTTTCCGGGCGACAGCAGCAATAGCCTCGAAATCGGGTACATTAAACTGAGGATTACCAATAGTTTCAATATAAAGAG
>JAHEEB010000312.1 GCA_024640925.1 Bacteroidota bacterium
AATAATCCCGATAAAATCGAAATTGGAAAAAGAAATGCCGGTGCAGAAAATGTTAGTCATGAATATTTTATTGTTCATACCAAAGATAGATATGAAAATCTTAAAAGACTTGCTGATGTAAATCCGGTTTTGTAAAATTTCGTTCGGAACAGGTAAACATTATCAATGGTAAAAGAGGAGTATATAGGGGTAAGAGATATAAAGTTTCGGATAAGGGAGATGATGATTCAGATAAAGGAGATAGAGATTCGGCTAAGGGGGATAACAGTTCGGATAGAGGAGATGATTGTTCGGTTAAAGTTGATAATAACTCGGTTAAGGGAGATTTAGTTTCGGATAAGAAAGATATCAATTCGGATAAAGGAGATGATGATTCGGCTAAGGGAGATAGTGTTTCGGATAAAGGAGATAGAGATTCGGATAAGAGAGATAATGGGAGTGTTTTTCTCGCTCATAGAAAATAAACACGTGAAATTCGGAACAGAGTCAGTTTCACCTTTACATCTTAATTGGTTTTTTCAAACTTTGAAAACCCTCTGCTATTTCAGAGGAGTTGTAATAAATATATATTAGTGTTATGATTAACAGAATTATAATGAAAATTAACAAGATATTTTTCATTATAAATTCTTTAAACCGGTTCATGTTGATAGATAAACAGAAATTAAGGTTAAAAACAAATCTCATCCATAGATAATTGGCTAAGGGTCTGCTTTTAAAGCTATTATACTTAAATATAAAATAAATAAATTACTTAAACAAATTAATCCTGTTTAGACATATTCGTATATTAATTGAAATGGATTGAAGTCTGATCAATGTTTTTATTAATTATAAGGCTAAAGCCAGATTCTTTGATGATTATGGAGGCTGTTCAAAAAAGTGAATTGGCCACCCAAGGCACAAAGCTTCAAAGACATACAAAGATCTTATTTAAAAGACATTAACCTTACTGATACCTTTGTGTCTTAGAGTCTTCGTGGCTATTTATTAACTTTTTGGATACCCTCTTAGTGAAAAAAAAAAGACGTTTTCTATAGTTCCCGGACTAAAGTCTTACCCTAATAAGCAATGTTCCTTCTCCACCCCGAAAGGCAGAGTTAGTCAATTCTAAGTTTTAAAATACTATTGTATAACTATATATGTAACCATAAAAATACTTTACCTGCACATATAAAAAATCTAGGTATTCTATGTTTTTTAGTATAATTTTAAAAATCAATACTATCTGTTGGAAAATATAAAATATTTATTGTCAAACATTTTATATTTTTAAAATTGACAGAATAGTATTTAAAAATTACAGACCATGAGAAGATTAATTTGGGTATTGCTTTTCGGACTCATCAATAGCCTTTGTTATTCACAGGCTAATATAGAAATTACAGAAAAAAGAAATGTTTTTAATGATAAGGGAAACTATTTCTTTGACAGAAATGATTATAAGAAAGCAATTGTTTATTACAATATGGCTTTCGAAAAAGATGCCACGGATTATTTTTCAGTTCTGAAAAAGGCCGATGCTTATACAAAACTTAAATTATTTCCTCAGGCTGAAGAATGTTACCGCATTGTGCTTGAAAACAATCAGCTGGTAGTGCTGGATAATTCGTACCGACTTAAATATGCCTTTGTATTGCTTGCAAACAATAAAACAGAGGAATTTAAAAAATGGCTTGATTTATATAGTCAGAATGAGAAAAAGATTAAAATTTACAAAGATTCGACTATTGTTATTGTAGAAAATGCTGATGAAACAAAAGAATCGGCTAATCTTAAAGTTTACAGAGGTAAAATGCCCGATGGATCTAAAGTTACTATTGATGGTTTTTCAAATCGTATAGAACAACCATCATTCAATAGTCAGAAAACACTGTTATTCTTTGTTTCCGATGCTCCGGGAGGTAAAGGAGGAATGGATATATACAGCAGTCGATTCGTTAATAATAAATGGACACTACCGGAGAATATGGGTGATGCTATAAACACAAGTGGCGACGAACTGTATCCGTTTATTCTGAACGATTCAATTTTATATTTTACTTCAACTGCCCATAAGGGTTATGGAGGTAAAGACATCTATCGTGTTAATCTTAATGATGCTGCCAAAACGGTTGTAAACCTGGGAGACAAAATAAATACAGCATCCGATGATTATTGCATGTTCGTTCTTCCTGACGGGCAAACCGGTTATTTTAGTTCAAACAGAAATGGTAAAGAAAATATCTATAAAGTTGGAATTTTTAATTTCAAAATGAAATATATGGCTTATCAGCCCAAAAAAAAGCCATCATTAGAAGATTCGCAGCTTAACCTTATTCTTAGTGGTGGGGAAGAATACGATATTTCACCAACAGGAAACAACAGCTATGAATTCAGCTTTCAGCCCAAGGAAGACTACAAGATTGTCCTTCAAAAGGAGAATATATTGGTTGAAGACATACTGAATAATAAAGGACTGACACCCGAGCAAAAGAAAGATTTGTTGCTGAATCCGCCACCTGTTCAAAAGGCTGAAGTAAAGCTTAAGAAAGGCCTGAAATATCAATTTGCTTCCGGGCAAAACACTATCAGTTCAGCGTATAAAAATGCATTAAAAGAAAAGGCCCGAAAGTATCAGACTCCTTCCGGAAATACTATTAATTTAACAGTTCTTGCCAAAGAGCTGCAACTTACTCCTGGCGAAGTCTATTCCATCCGGTTTGTTAAAGACAATACTAAGGTCAGCGAAATATCGAACCTGATTATAAATGGGAGAACTATTGGTATATATGGACAGTCGTTTTTTATTGTTATGCCACTTAAAACGGAAGTAAACTTTAATATACAGACTGATATTGATGATCTTGACAAGAGTTTTAGTTCCCAGAAATATGCGCTTGTTGTTGATGAAGGTCAGGTCTTTAACGAGAAAGAAGATGCCTCGAAATGGCTGATTTCACTAACCGTAAATACAGATTCGCTTCAGAATGTAAAACCTGACAATCGTTTTTCGGCAAAGGAAATAGGAATAATTCCGGGTACCGAATATATACTTACATTAAGCAAACCCGATTTGAAAACAGGTGAAAATGTGGAGATCATTGTTCCACTTACCCGGGGAGTTAAATATAATTTAAGTTCATCAACTTCGGATGAAGATTATAAAGAAGAACTGTCTCAGTTTTTAACTGGTAGAGAGGGAGTGGAGCCTGCAAACGAGGAAGTTATTGACATATCGGTACTTTCGAAAGAACTTGAGGTACAACCGGGAGAAAATGTATCTTTTCATTTACTCCCTGCCAAGAAAATTCCTAAGAAACCTGTAACAGAAGAAATAAAATCGAGCATAACTATTGATGGAAGGGTTATTGAAATTACCGGAGATGAAAAATATACCATTAATGTTCCTTTTAATATTAAACGAAAGGTTAATCTGCAAACAGATATAAATTATCTTCAGGATAATTTTAAAGCTGATGCCTTTACAATGAAACTAGATACAATTTCATTTAACTCTGAGATTGCTGTAGATACTACCGGATATGGGAAGCTTAAAACTACCGGATACCTTAGCATGAGTGTAAATACAACTTCTTTTGATGAGATTGAGAAACAGGATCAATTTGTTGCCAGCGAAGTAAGTATTATTACAGGGAAAGATTACATTTTAACAGTAAGCAAACTTAATAAAGAAACGAATGAAACAGATGAAATTATAGTTCCCATAATAAAACAGGTTAAGTATGATTTCACCTCGAATCCTAATTCGGAAGAAGAATATAAAAAATCTATCGAAGAATTCATGGCTGGCAGGAAGGATATCAAAACTGTTGATGGGACTGTTATTGATATAACCTTATTATCAAAGGAGCTTCAGATTAAAGAAGGTGATGAAATTACCTTCAGTTTGCTACCTGTTAAAAAATTATCCAAAACGCCAACTCCAGAGGAAATTATTAAGTCGAGTCTTTACCTCGATAAAAAAATGGTTGAGTTTACAAGTATTCAAAAATATTCGATAAATATACCTCTCAACAAAAATAATCTGGTAAATATGCAAACCAATATTGAGTATCTTCAGAATAATTTTGAGCCATCATCATTTTCGGTAAATGTTGATACCTTTGAGTTCTTCTCGGAAATTACTGTAGATACTGCAGGGTATGGTTATATGGTGGAAAAAGATCCTGTATTTGATATGGTAACTGTTAATTTTAATTTGAACGAATTTGCACTAAATCCAGAGACAAAGAAAATAATCGAGGAAAAAGTTGTTGATGCATTAAAAGGAGATAACCGGCTTTATGTTACCATTAAAGGATATACCGATGCGTTAGGGGATCCAACATATAATTTTAATTTATCGAAAAAGAGAGCGGAGTCGGTAAAAGAATTCTTAAAAACTAACGGTGTTGGTGATAGCAGGATAAAGACTATGTCTTTTGGCGCATCGCAGTTGCTTTCAAAGAATAAAAAATGGAAGGAAATGACCGAATCAGAACTTAGAAAGTATCGAAAGGTTGAAATAGTAATCTATTTACCAAAATAGACAGAATTAAAATTCCACTGATATAAATAGCCATGAATGGCGACCTTTTAGGTTAATCCAAAAATTCATGGCTATTTATTATTTTTAGACAAAGCTCATTATCTCTTGCCCGAGCTTTTTAGTACTATTTTTAATACCTTCTTGTTAAATTACTATCCAGGGTCTCAGAAATGACTACTGCGTCTTTTTTCTCCCAAACAGAGATTAAAATTTTATAAAAAATCCAGCAAAAAAGTAAACCAAAAGGTAAACCAATTAAGCCTAATAAAATGCTTGGGAGGGTATTGGGGAAGTCTGAGTTTACCAGAAGAGCAATAATTCCCAATATAATACCTGCTAAAAACGTACCGACATAATAGGAGGCAATGCCTAACACCGCAAACAGCCATTTATTCCTATTATAATCAAAAGCCAGTGTATAAAAAGCCTTCCCAATGAAATAAATTAAGAGTAATCCAATCATATGCTTGTTCTTTAAGTATAGTCTGGTATACGTCATATACCAATAAATGTTACTAACCAAAAACCTGAATAAAGATTACAAACGTAACACACGCCGCCCGCCTATTATTGAAAATAATTGGTATCGGAATTAGAAATATCAAGTTCCTTATTCGTTGGTAAGCGGATGTGGATATGTATAAGGGGTGTATGAAGCATGCACATAAGCAGTCCACGGTGATTTTAAAATGCCATCGGGTTTTTGTTCATTGAAAAAAGCTACATTTTCCTGAATATGATAAGTAACATGGCCCCGGTCATCCACACTGGCTGCCACAGGGACTTCGGCAGCACCATTTTTGGCGTAAGTGTTACCCCAAACAAAAACATTGTTTACCTGGTCAACGCCATGGTCGACATCGATGCACTCACTCACTCCCGGGGTAAAGTGCGTACACACCGAGGCTGGTTCGCCTGATAATGGTGGTTGAAACGATCTGTAATTAGTCAGGTTTATTGGTACATTAAACTCGCCGATAAACTTATTGTTAAAAATCACACCTGTTCCACCGCGTATATGTATTCCGTAGCACGAGTGTATTGATTTAATTGAGTTTTCGTATATTTCGAAAGAGACACTTCCACGATGTCCGGTGATATAATTCCCATGAGCATCGATTGGGGCCTCAACCCAGTTTACCGAATCGTTTTTAACGTATCCGGCATCGATTGTATTATGACGGAAAACATAACGTGCACCATCATTCGACACAATAGCATGGCCGGAAGGATAATTATTTTCCACCCATTTCTGCTCATATGTAAACGAACAATCTTCGACAAATACTACTCCATCGGTTCCTCCTAAAACGATCGGACGACTCCAGGCAGTGCCCGCATTATCATACTTCTGAAGGTCA
>JAHEEB010000313.1 GCA_024640925.1 Bacteroidota bacterium
GAGAATGTTGAATTATCGGTAGTATCGGAAGCTAATGAGGAAGACTGGTGCCAAATTTATAATAATAATGGAAAACTTGGATATATCGAATTTGGCGATACCACTATACATGCCCAATACATTTACCTGTCACGACCCTATAGAGGTTATAGTATTTTCATAGCCTCAAAAGATGGGGCCAACTTTGGTATAATCACATCAGATAATTTTCAAATGGTTCCTTTTGAGTATACCAGCATAACACTTGATGATGAAACGCATGTTTTGGTTTTAACAAAGAAGGATGATCCGAATCCATGCTATTATGTTTTTCGGGGTTCAAATATTGTAAACCCTGTAAACTGCGGTTATAAGAAACTTATCAGAAATTTTTACGATTTTTTACTAGTTGAGGACCCTGAAAATAGGGTGTTTTTTGTAAATACAAAAAATGGGAAAGTATTACGAAAGTAAATTTCTGTTTAAATGTTTGGCAGTTATTCATTATGTGACCGTTGAACATCAATACAAATGGTCAAATCTTTGATGAGGCAGGTTTTAATTTAGCTTAAAGGGAGACCTCTTATATCATCGCTTCACTCAGATCGCCAAAATGATCTGGAGGTTAGATTTGAATTGTTTTTAAGTTTATTGTTTTATAAAATATAAAATAGTATTCTTGTATTCAGTTTTTAGAAAAAATTGGTTTGATATACAGTTAATAATAAATTTTAATAGCATGAAAAAATATTTATCGATTGTAGTCTTATTTTATCTGTTTACAATAAACAGCACAGCTCAGTTCAACTATGTGAAAGCATTTGATTATAATTTATTGAAAAAGAAAGTGCTTTACATACCAAAACTCTCAGAAGATTCACGTTATGCCAAGAAATATATTAAAACTGGTAATTATTCAAAATTAAAGACATTTCAGGAAAAAGTAGAATACTTTAACCAGATATGGACCGAAGCTATGGCTATATCGTCATATGATGCAACTCCTTACGAAATAAAAGAATTTGAATATAAAAAGATATTTAAGGAAAAAAATGAAGAAGCCATCATTTTATTATTCATTACAGATAAATACAATAACGAATTTGCTCAATTATGGATTGCAGCTCCCAAAAGACAATGCATATCCAGTACTATAATTAACGGACTGGATCTTGCCGATCCTAAAGATATTCGTCTAATGATAAACATGCTTAACTATTCACTTAATGAATATGCTGAGATTGAAAATACAACAAAAGATAAAAGTTTTTCAGGAATTAACAACAAGTATAAAGAAATCGTTGTTGATTTTTATAATAATCTTCCTGGTAAAACATTTTATGTTATAAAGGAAGAAGATCCAAAGAAACCAGATAAAGCTGCCGAGAGAAATAAAGAATTGGAAGAAGCTCTAAAAGAAAAATGGAACTTGTGTAATTATCAACCTATATCGGAAAGCGATTTTGAGAAAATAAAAGAAACTGGCGATACGAATGGTTTTTATTGGAAAAGTTTTAATGTTTATACTCAAAGTATTTTAATGACATATAAATTAAGATATCTTCTTACCGTTGACAGAGATGAAGTTTTATTTGAGTACTACAATATGGGAAGTTCTTCTTTGAAAGCCGCAACAATTGAAGATTTACAGGAAAAGATTATTAAAAAAGGCGAAAAATATAAAAAAGGCATGAACAAATAGTTTGTAAGCTATACAGACATGAGAATTGTTATTGTTTTGGTTTTTTTTTCTATATCATTCTCTGTTAAAGGGAATGATATAGATTATAAACAATTAAAAAGTGAGTTTCCTGAAGCCGATTATGTTGTTCTAGAGAAGGAAATCAAGTTGTCGTATTTTATTAACCCGGTTGACAGCAATCTTTATGCGAAGTCAAAACACAATATTTCTGTTTTAGTGCTGAATGATAATTGTGAGGATCTTGAAAGAATACTATTGTCGTATAATTCATTTACTGAATTAAATGTTTTGAGTGCGAGATATTTCATTCTCGATTCGGCTAATGAGTCCCATCTTGTTGAGAATATTAAAGTAAAAGCTTTAAAACCCAGGGATTATTATGTTGACGGTGTTTTATACGGAGATCTTAAAGTGAAAGAAATATCTTCGTTATCGAAGCTTAAGGAAAGAGTCCTGATAAAATACTCTTACGAATATATTTATAAGGACACCCGATTTTTGAATATATTCCAGATACAAGAACTGAATGAAAACATAAACGATTTTAAGCTCGAAATTGAAATCCCTGATTATGTAAAAGTGAATTTTTATCCTTTTAATTTTAATGATACATCTAAAATATTGGATTTAACAACAGATGGTATACGTAAAATAACTTATAAAACTCAAAAAATACTGGAAAAGAAAACCAACAAATATTCTCCTCCTTCCGATTATTATTTACCAGGTTTTATAGTTACCACATGTAGTTATACATATAATGGTTCAACAATAAATATTCTTAATTCTACACAGGAATTGTACAATTGGTACAATAATTTAATCGAACAACTAAAGCCAGATAGAAATAAGATTAAGCAACTAGCTGATGAGATAGTCAAAGACAAAAATACCCCAGAAGAAAAGACCGAAGCTATTTTCAAATGGGTGCAAAAAAATGTACATTATATCGCTTTTGAAGATGGTATGGTTGGTTTCAAGCCCGATGAAGCCGATATGGTTATGAAAAGAAAATATGGCGATTGCAAAGGTATGGCCAATCTGCTTGTTGAGTTGCTAAAAGCCGAAGACATAGCTGCATATCATACATGGATAGGAACCAGGCATCTTAGTTATCCTTTATATACGAATTCACTGGCCGTTTTTAATCATATGATTTGCGCCGTTTATTTGAATAATAGTATCTATTACCTCGATGCTACAAATAAAGCCGGAAGCTGGAATAAAATTCCCTCATATCTGCATGGAAAAGATGCATTAATAGGTAAAGGAAAAGATTTTGAAGTTAAACGGATTCCATTTGAAAATGCAGATATTAATACAAGGGAATTCAACATTTCGTGTAAATTTTCCAATGATTTCCGCATTTTAAAAGCGAACCTGAATTTTAATTTAACAGGAGAGGAAGCCTCAGCTATTTTTTATTTAAAAGAATTTTCCAGTTTACAGGACAGAGATGATATAGAATCGAATTTCTTGAAATATTTCATCAAATCATTCGTTTCTGATTCACAAAAAATAAACTTTCTGAAATATTCTCCCGAAAACATTGAAATAGTTTCGTTCGGGGAACTTCAGGGAGCTTCAGTATTTGATGGAAAGAAAATATATTTATTTCTGGATCAAATTCCATTATTCAACATTTCTCAATTAGATATTGAAACGCCGGTTTATTTCGAGAATAAAAAAAAGATCGTAGTCCGGTACAAAATATTACTTCCGGAGAAAGTAAAAATTGTCGACCTTCCAGATTCGAAAAGCATAAGTACTTCAGATAACTGTATAAAATGCGATTTTACTTATTCCAATGATGCTAATGAATTGATTTTCACAAAAACAATAATTATAGATACATTATTGCTGGAAATGAAAAATAGTATATCCTGGAAGAAAGTATTAGATGATTTGCTAATGCAGGAAACTAGGCCCATAAAATTGTCTGTTGTCGGTACCTAAATTTGTCCGGTTTAAAGACAAAGAATTGTATCATGGATCAAATTCTATATTTCTTAAACCAATTTGTGTAGCTAAAACAAAAACATTAATGATGAAAAGAATACTTTTTACATATTTATTGCTGCATATTTATCTTATAGTCAAAGCTGAAAGCCTCGGACATGATGCTGAAATTATTTTAAATAAAGAGGAATATACTTACAATATGTCAATTACTACTTCAGTATATGAATTGAAAATTATAAGGAAGGTTACAAGGAAAATAAAAATTTTATCGTACTCAGGGTTAAATGATTTTTCAAGCCTTTATATTCCCACTTTCAGAGATTTAAATTTTAAAACTGAAGTATCCAATATCGAAGCCTACACCCTTAAAAGTGATGGCAGCAAAAAGAAAATCTCAAACGATGATATAAAAGAAACCACATTACCGGCAAATGTCCCGTTTTTAAAAAACTATAGAGGACAAGTAAAAACAATGGCATTTGAAGATCTGGAAATAGGAGATACTATTTATTACAGTTACGAAACTAAATATACAACAAACAAATTGCTGCCTGAATTTATGGACAAACTGGTAGTATCGGTACCAGAACAAAATGAAATTCAGGAAGCTGTTTACATATTTAATATTAAAGATAACTTTTTGTTCCGATCGGCTGTTGAGAATTCGGATGGTAAGTTTAGTTCAGTAAAAAACAAAAATATAATTACTTATACTTTAATTCTGAAGAATATCAAAGCATACAGGTCGGAAGATTTTACAATCGAACCTGACAATTTACCTTGCTTTGTTGCTGAAATTTCCAAGGATTACGACCCTTATAACACATGGGATGAGTTTACTTCGGATATCAAGAATACTAAATCTTCATCTTTATTTTTTGGAGGCAAGGCTTTAAACGATTTTCAGGAAGCTTGTATTGGTGAATCTACTGAAACCAGGAAATTATGGAAAGTTCACGAAATCATGATGAGTGATTTAAAAACAGATCCTTATAGTTTAAATCTTGTATACAAGAATTTTACAAAAGATTTTGTTTCATTATCTCAGTTTGACAATTTATTAATTGAGTATAACGAAAATGGGAAAAAGCATTATTTCCAGATATTCGACATTTATTCAAATATTGATGAAATTAAAGGAGAATATCAAGGCACTGAAGCTTTGAGACTTGCCTATAGAGAAGATAAATCAGTTACATTTACAAAGATTCCGATATTACCCTCCTATAGTGTTTTGGAGAATTACAACTACATAGTTGATGTAAAAAAATCCAATGACATAATTTGCCTGAATTATACTATAGAAGTTGAAAAAAAGAATCAGTCCTTTATTCAGGAAAGATATGGGTATTTACTCAGTATTTCAGACTCGCTGAATAATGACTATAAATCCTACATAGAACTAAGTTTAAAAAACGACTACGAGGATCTCAAAATGGATACGGTAATTATTTCGGAAAACAAGGAAATGATTGGTTATACAGCCAAGTTTAACAGAATAATTACTAAGATACAGCCAGTTAATTATATTACTTTTAGCATTTCTGATTTGTTAAAAGATTATTTCATTCAAGCTAACTACCCTAAGAATCGTGTTTATGATGCATATTTTCCGTTTTCGGGAGAAATTAACAGAACAATTCGAATTCAGGCAGAAGATCCTTATTATTTTATTCCAAACCGATATCTGAGCAATTCTTTCGAAAATGAATTTGCTGTTTTGAAAATGGATTATAAGGTTATTCAACCTAATAATTTGGAATTAACCATTAATTATAAGCTTAAAAAAGATATTGTTAAAAAGAATGAATGGTTACAGTTCTTAAATTTTATAGATGTTATAAAAGAAGCATTATCGCAACGGATCGTGTTTGTAAAATAACCTGAACCATCCTTTTTTTACCCACAGAGTAGTTGGAAAACCTGTATTTTCCTTCGATTTAATTTTTAAGTAAGTAAAAACTCCTTGTGTACACAAATCTGTTATTGCTCCCTTCTCCTTTTTATTAACATTGGCATTTTCCAATCTAGCAATTAGCAATTTACCAGTGAACCCTTTATTTTTGGTATTGTGCTTTTTTAACCTCCAAATCGGAGGTATGTCTGGTATAGTACTTGTCAAGCGTGGCTGAATAAATGATGTAGAAATAATACATAATTTAAATAAAAAAAGGATGTCAAATTTGACATCCTTTTTAGTGGGCGATGACGGATTCGAACCGCCGACCCTCTGCTTGTAAGGCAGAT
>JAHEEB010001065.1 GCA_024640925.1 Bacteroidota bacterium
GCTGATACACTGAGGATGACATTGCTGCAGCACTCAGGATGACAAGGTTCTATGCTTCATTTTCTTTGTCATGCTGAGGCACGAAGCATCTATCTTCGCCCTAAAAGAGATCCTAAGATGTTTTACAATTGTGTAAAATGAACTTCCCTGAGAAAGTACTCAAAAAACTATTCTTAAAAATGTTTAAAAATTATTCTTCTGAATATCTGAATATTGTGCCTAACTTACTTGAAAATACTATCAATAAGCTTGCATTGCAAAAAAGTTTTATTAATATTGACTTCATGTTTTGTTAATAATAGCTTACTATCTTTGACGGATTAAAAAAAACAGATGATGCATTTTGAATCATTTTTACGTTTGGCCAGAAAAAAGAAAACATTACAGCAGAAATCAGATTCGCTAAGTTTTTGTATAACTGAAAAAAATTATACGATAAAAATAGCCGAGAGCGATGAAGAACTTGATGCTGCTCTAAAACTCAGGTTTGAGGTTTTTAACCTGGAACTCAGTGAGGGGTTGGAAGAGTCCTATCTAACATTGCGTGATGAAGATAAATTCGATAAACAATGTGACCATTTATTGATTATTGATAATAATACCCACGAAGTAATTGGTACTTACCGGATGCAAACCTATGAAACGGCAAAAAAGAACCATGGTTTTTATTCCGATGGTGAATTTTGTCTGGATATGCTTCCGGAAGACATTATTTCTCAATCGGTAGAATTAGGAAGAGCTTGCATTGCTAAAGAAAGTAGAAATACCAAGGTACTTTTCCTTTTGTGGAGAGGTATTGCAAACTACATTCATCATTCGAACAAACGCTATTTATTTGGTTGTTGTTCACTTACAAGCCAGGATCCAATAGAAGGATATTCCATGTTGAAGCAACTCAATGATGATGGTCATATCGATCATAGATATCCTTTAAATGCACGTGGAGTTTACAAATTGCCTGAAATTAATAATATTGAGGCTTTATACAAACCTGTAAAAATGCCCTCGCTCTTTGGAATGTACCTGCGTTATGGGGCCAAAATAATTGGGCAACCTGCTATTGACCGCGATTTTAAAACGATTGATTATTTGGTGTTATTAGACGTAAAACAATTCGGCGACGAAGCATATAAATTGTTCCTTGGATAAAGCTTAAAACTTATCGAAAATAAGCATTCTTATTGAGAAGCATTTCGTTTTTTTCAGCTATTTTTACAGTAATAGAGTGTCTTGAATTATTTGGCCTAAAGAATTTATGATAAGCCATTTATGATAATTGGTTATAACTTTTTTGACCCGGATAACAAACTTGAACCTCAGAAAGGAAGGATCCTTATTTCTGAACCCTTTCTGATGGATAATTATTTTAAACGTTCTATTGTACTTATCACAGAACATAATTCCGAAGGAACCATTGGGTTCGTACTTAACAAACCTGTTGATATACCTATTCACGAAATAATTGATAATTTTCCGGAGACCAATGCTGATTTGTCTTTAGGTGGTCCGGTTAATACGAATACTCTCCACTATATCCATACTCTAGGTGATATTATTCCACAAAGTAATAAGGTAATCAGTAACATTTATTGGGGTGGCGACTTTGAAGTTATAGACCGGCTTATCCGATCTGGCAATTTAATGCCCGGGCAAATCAAATTTTTTCTTGGATATTCAGGATGGTCGCCAAATCAGCTTGAAAACGAGTTGGCCGAAAATGCATGGTTGGTTGCTGATCTTCCAGCTAATGAAATTATGGCCCCAATGAGCCGCCATTATTGGAAAAGACACTTAAGTAAGATGGGCCTGAAATATGAAATGTGGTCTAATTTCCCCGAAGACCCTGAAATGAATTAATTTCTTTTCGTTTATCCTTCCGGTTTTATTCCTTCATAACCAAGAAAGTAAGAAGATTGAAGAAATTTTCTTTTTTTATATAGGGTCAAATCCCTGAAGGGAAAAAATAGTAGACCAGAGTCAACAATTTTTAATATATTTAATTCCGAATGTAACCAGTTAATTATGGAAGAACAAAATAACAGGTTGGATGCACTCCAGCAAAAGCTTGAATCTCTCCTGAAACAGCAAGAAAAGTTTTATTCCGAAATCAGGGAAATTCAGTTTGAGTTATCAAATATAAAACAGAACCTGAAAACACAAGTTTCTTCACCTGTATCTTCTACTTCTGAAACTATAAATC
>JAHEEB010001066.1 GCA_024640925.1 Bacteroidota bacterium
GACATTCCCAGGGTGGTCGACAGCGCAAAATACCCAATACCTTCACCCCTTTTCGAAGCAGGAATAATATCAACGGCAATAGTTGATCCTGAAACAGTTGTAAAGCCCCAGGTAAGCCCCTGAGCAAACCGCAGAAAAATGATTGATAGAATAGTGATTGCAATCAAATACCCTGCAAATAGTATTGAATAAACAATTAGTGCTAATAAAAAGATGGTACGACGGCTAAACCTGTCAAGAGCAAAACCTGAAAACGGACGTACTATTACCGACGCAATAGTGTAAGCTCCAACTACAACACCTACCTGCATTTTCGATGCATGAAGATCGTTTACTAAATAAATTGGTAAAGCCGAAAGTATTGCGTAATAAGTAATGTACATTAAAAAGTTAGATAATATCAGGAAAATAAAATCCCTGTTCCAAATCTTTTCATTCATAACATAATAACAAAAATCAGGGCATAAAGTTATCAATTAAACAGGTCGATTTTATCAATAGAATCAGGTTATATTTCATTTTTTACCAATCGGTAGTGTAACTTTTTATTTTTCGATTAGTATTTTATGCGTTGTAAAAGAATCAATACAGTTAAGTTTCAAAAAATAAATTCCGCTTTGCAACAATTTTGTATCAATTTCATAATTATATAAGCTATCAGAATTGTAAAATCTCTCTGATAATATTTTCTTCCCCTGAATGTCATAAAGCTCATAGGATAATAAGCCAGCAGGCGAATTTGTAATATTTATTGTTATTTTATCTCTTGTTGGGTTTGGATAAACACTTATTTGAGAAGTTAATGTTGTCTCTTTTGTTGAAACAACATCTGACCAGGAGACCGAAAAATTCCACATAAAAGATTTTTCGTTGAAAATTGTGTCCGTATTTTCCAGGGTATGAATCGTGTTCACATTGCAATTGACTTTGTAGCTTCCCTGGCTCAATTGTCCTAACGATATGGTGTCGAATAGGGTATATGGAATATTTACCCCTTCAGTTGAAGGTAAAATGTCGTTTACATAATACAATTGAACATTGATAGTGAAATCATCCTTTTGAGTACGGAAAGATGAAAAAGAAGGAAACATTGTACTGTTTTCAGGAACCGGATAGCAGGTAACTAATTCCAGTTTTATATTATCGTTTGTTGTTGGCCATGAAGGTAAAAGAAATACATTATCACAAGCATAGAAGGTTGTACTTTGCAAATCCAGTCTGCAATCATTGACACCAGAATGATAAACCGGGATATCGTTCTGTGAAAAACAAATAAGATAAAGACCTGGTTTATACCCTTCAATAAAATCATATATCGAACCAATGCCTTCTATTATTATTTTAGTTGTGTATTTCTCACTACCTAAATAGAATTTTCTTCTGTTATCATAACATGTATCAATAGAGTATACAATTTCGTCTTTATAAATTTCAGATTTTACGGTATCACCGATATTCAAATTGAAATCATACAGAACTTTTTCTTCCGCATCAGATTGATCAACAAAATAGTATTTTCTTTCTGAGTCTCTTAATGCACCAGCATAAACCTTCTTTTTAAACGAAGATTTATATGCACCACCATCTTCCCGGGTCAGGTAAAAACCTGTTTTATATAATTTAGAGTAGCTGTTTTTACCAATGAATGTGTCGCCTTCAATAAAGTATTGATACTTCTCGCTATGATGCGAGACATAATAATCCGAATCGCAATCAATTCTCCAGATAGAGGTTGTATCAACAGGAAATTTACTGCCAATGTTCACGATATCACAATTTGAAATTCTTGTTACTTCAGATTGAAAAGCCAGCATATTATTTTCGGAATAACATACTAAATAATTTGCCATTTCTCCCGAATGCAATTCAACAAATGACTTTCCGGTGTTGAACAACCCTCCGTTTGAACCTATTCCTTCAATAAAATAACTCAGATTGTAATGATCTTTTTTAATGTAAAATGCTTTTCTCCCATTCTGAAGGGTATCTATTGAAATAATTTTTTCGCCTTTGCCAACAGATGATTTGATTGTATCACCAACTTTCAGATTAAAGTCGAAAAGAAGTGTTTCACTTGTCCTGTTTTTCTTTATGTAATATATTTTATCGGCACTATCGCGCATGGCACCTACATATACATTGTTGTAATAAAAAGGTGTGTTATATTGAACAACCCCCGATTTGTACAATTTGAAAAAT
>JAHEEB010000314.1 GCA_024640925.1 Bacteroidota bacterium
ATAAAAAACTAGTCCCCTTTTTAGGCATGGCGGCAGCTTTTTCATTTCTGATCATGATGTTTAATATTCCTATTCCTGGTGGAACTACCGGACATGCTGTAGGTGCGGCAATCATAGCCCTGTTGTTTGGACCATGGGTGACTTTTATTTCAGTGTCAGTTGCACTTATCATACAAGCACTAGTATTTGGTGATGGTGGTATTACTTCTATCGGCGCAAATTGTGTGAATATGGCATTAGTAATGCCGTTTGTAGCCTGGGGAATGTATAAACTTATTGCCGGAAAATCAGAATCGATAACCCGGATAAACATTGCTTCATTTATTTCAGGGTATATCAGTTTAAATATCGCTGCTTTGGTAACCAGTATTGAATTTGGTATCCAACCACTTATTGCATCAGGTGCAGATGGAAATCCTTTGTATGCCCCATACCCTCTTAAAGTTGCAGTACCCGCTATGGTTATCGAACATTTAGTCCTTTTTGGAATTGTGGAAGGGTTGGTCACACTTTTAGTTTTCCGCTATTTCTATAAAAACAATAAAGAACTAATTGAAGTCATAAAATGAAAACATTTAAAAAATATATTGTATTCATTGTGATACTCATATTATTATCTCCACTGGGATTAATACTTCCCGATATGTTTAAAGCTGGCGATGCCTGGGGAGAATGGTCGGTAGAATCGGTTAAAGAGCAAACAGGCATAGAGCCGGCTGGTATGAAAAAAGATGCATCCCTTTATAGCGCACCTGTTCCAGATTATAATCTGGGAAAGGAAGAAGATAAACTTCCGAAACTTTCAATGAGCTATATTGTTTCAGGATTGATAGGTACAGGAATTATTCTTATACTTACTTTTGGCCTATATCAAATTGTTTTGAGAAAGAAAACAAAGTAGTTTTTCAATTCAAAACTAATGGAGGTCTTTACTCACCAAGCCCTGCTTCACCTTCGACTAATCTGGATAATGGGGCTTTGGGATTTTTCCGGGCTTCTGCAATAAACAGAGTGGAGTTTAATTTCCGTTATACAACTCAGGTTGTTATTTACGACTAGTACACAAAAAACCCGGCTTTTAACCGGGTCTCGCTTTAATTACCTATATCCCTAATCCTAATTTTTAAAATATATGGGTATTGTAAGTGCTACGTTTACAGCCTCTCCCTTAAGATATCCGGGTTTGTACCAGATTGGCGATGAACTTATAACCCTTACAGCTTCGTTATCCAGAATAGGATCGACAGATCGGATAATTTTAACACCTTCCACTTTACCTTTGCTGTTCACCACAAACTGTACAAATACCTTCCCTACAATACCATTTTTCTTCGCTTCTTCAGGATAAACAATGTTTTTAGCCACCCATTCCTGAAAAGCCTCTATTCCTTTGCCTTCTACAAAAAAAGGTGATTCGTCAACTATAAGGTACACATCTTTTTTACCTTCTTTTTCTGTATTTACAACTTTTTGTGATGTTTCTGCTTTCTTTAAAAGCAAAAGGCAATGGCCACAATATTTTTTATTTGCAATCTTTTTTACTTTTAGTTCATAAGTGGCTGTTTTAGCACATTTGAAATTGAATGAGGGGTAAAATAAATTTGTAGCTTTTGAGTAATTAGAACCAAGTAGATGAGCGTTTTCAAACAATTCATACGACACAATATTCTTAAAATTATCCTCTTCCACAAAAAGTAACTGATATTCTGACAGGTTGTTCAGAAGAAATGTATATGTCTGAGTGCTATCAGAAGACCTTTCCATTGAGATTTCCAGGTCTTTAACCAAACTATAACCTTCTGGTATGAGAATTTTTACTTTTGGATTACATTGGCTCCAAAGACCATTTACGCAAAGGGTAAATACTATTAATAATACTGACGTTTTCATTTTTTTTGTTGTTTTAAATTAATACTAACAAGGATTACCGGTAATAGTTATTTTATTATTCTGTTGTTGAACATCAACCTTTAAAGTTCTCTGTAATTCATCAAGCACCGATTCAAGACTTGACTTAGTAAACTTTTTTGTAAGGAAACAATATTTCATTTCGCCCTCAATATTCACCTGAATATCATAAACTTCGGACAAGGTTTTGGCTACACCTTTCAAGGTAGTGTTTTCGAACTTAAGAATGCCTGTATGCCATGCAAGGTAATTGGGATCACTGTTCTGTTCAATCCACAAAGGCACCATATCGTTAATTGTACCTTTAAAACCAGTCTCCACAATAAACTGTTTATCTCCAAACTGAGGATTGGTAATAGCAACCCAACCTTCTTCTACTTCTATTTCAACTGACTTCTTAATCGTATCGTTCTCGACATTTAGCGAACCCTGGCTGCAGATAATCTGTGTTTCAGCGCAATTAATTATCAGAGGCGAATTTTGTTTGTTGGAGAACCGGAAATAGGCTTCGCCTGTTAAACTGATAACTCTTGAAGAACCGGTAAATGAGGCTGCATACCTGATTGTACTACGTGAATTTAGCCATACCTCATTACCACCAGGAATTGTTATATGTATTTTGTCTCCGCTTTTTGTTTCGATCTCCACATATTCCTTGTTTTTAACAAAACCTTTATACATTATAACAACACCGGCTGTAATTCCTATAATAAGTATTGCAGCTATTTTTAAAATTTGTTTTATGTTTAAGGAGAATGGTTTCTTTAAATTTTTAGTAACAGAATTGTGGTTTAAGGATAAACGTTTTTCTTCGGGTTCAAATGCGGGAATTTCTAATTTTTGGGTTGACTTAATGATATTTTTAAAATCATTTAGCTCTTCTTCCTTAATCGCTCCGGATAGCATTAATCTCTCAAACTCTCTTACATCTTGAGCTGTTAAAGTTCTATCTAGATATCTGATAATTAATGATGTTTTATTCTTTTTCATAACTTTTAGGTGTTATAAAATTCCATTTTGAAAGGTGCTAGTTCCTTTCTTAATTTTAGTAGTGCCCTATAAATCTGCGTTTCAATTGTTTTCTCTGAAATTTCCAGATATTGGGCAATTTCGTCATGGGTCAATCCTTCCATGTATTTCAAACAATAAATTAATCTGCACTTTTCTGGCAATTTTTCAATTGCAGATTTCAACCTTCTGTTAAATAATTCTTCATTGAATTGCGAAGGGGAATAATCCGATTCTTTTATCAATTCATCTTTATGATAATTTATTCTGATTTCTTTTCTTGATTTGCTAAAAGCAATGTTTCTAACCGATACAAATAAGTAGCTCTCCAAATTATTGTCGATATTGATTGTAGAACGTTTGTCCCAAAGTGCTGTAAAAAAGTCCTGAACAGTCTCCTCGGCTAAATCTTTCGAATTCAAATAATAATAAACAAATCGACATAATTTCGCAAAGTACTTCTTATACAATTCCTTAAAGAAGTCTTCGTTAATTTTTATTCGATTTGAGAAATCTTGCATAATTTTTAATTCTTTTCCTATAGGGACGCATCTCAAATTTAAATCCCTTACAAACACGAAAAAAATTTTTATAATTATTTGTGGGCTATAAAGAAACTCAGATTTACTCAAACTCTACTCAAGCGAGAATGTGATAAGTATTCTTTTTTCTTCTATATTCCCTAAGGATTTTACCTAAAGTATCCAATGTATTTTGATTTGTCCAATTATAAGAATATTAATAAGGAAAACTCAGAATCAATTAATATTTTCAAAGCTTCTAATACAAAGGCACATCGGGAACTGACAGAATAAACTCAACGCTTAGTGCAAGGTTATGCTTGTTAATTGGACATTCTACAGTCAGTTAGGAGGCAATTTTTGCAAGTGATGGCAAAATAATTATGCGTAGTGAATACTACTCTTAGACCCGCTTAGACCGGGGATTCATATTGAAAATCTCGCAGTTCATGGTTATCTATATTTTAGAAGGAATATCCTTAAATTCATATTTAATATAAATTACAAAATTAACTTCTTTATTTTTTTTATAAAAGTCCTTAAACTCCCTCAGATACTTATAATTATTAACTTCAAAGCTATCTAAAAACTCCTCGAAATTTTCATGGTTACCAAACATTTGTGGAATAATGGGATCTATAGTGTACATTTCTCTATCACGTTCAGGAATAATAATTTGACGTAAAAAATCATCCAAACATTTAGTTTTTATGAAATCTATTAAAAGTTCTGAAGCAACAGGATTCTTACTTTTTACAATTTCAACATAATTTCCATGTTTTTGAATTACATTTATTAAATCATTATAGTTATATAAATCCCAAACATAATGGTCTAAATTTATAACCTCTTTTAAGTACTTTCTAAAGTAATTTAATCTGATTTCTTCGAACATCTCTTTTGGAACTACAAAGTTGTAGGAGAATGTATGATCATTGAATATATTAAAAATAAACTCTATTTCAAAGCTATATGGAGAAGGAGCTTTTTCAAAAATATTAATAATAAATAACCTGTAATCTTCTTCCTTTTCATAATATCCAAATCTATTATAGGCTTTATCACCTGAAAGTTTATTAAATAAATTATTAAAATCAAATCCACCGAAGTCATTTTCAATCTTTTCAACTTTAGGAATCCTAGCCAAATGAAAAATTGCATTTATGATTTTTTCAAAATCATTTTTATCAGAATAATCATTTATATCTTCAAATCTTCTGCTCAGTTCCCATCTTAATCCATTTAAAACCCAACTATTAATTTTGGCACAAAATTCTTTAGTTGATTTTGACCTATATGTACTAAATTCAATCTCAGATAAATTATTATCAAGTAGTCGATAATGAGAATATCTTTCAAAGCTTGAAGGATTAGAGACAGTTAATAAATTTTGTTCATTATTATAAAAATGCTTTTCAGGATCTGGAAATATTGTATATAATAAACTTATTGCTTTATCGATGTCTATATTTGACATAGATAGTTTGTCAACAATTTTTTCCAGGTGACTTTTAATAATGATTTTTCCATCTTCATTATTGTTTTTTCCTTTCCTTAATGTATAAAATGTCTTATGAAATGAATTTGATTTAGTTTCAAGGAATTCATCTCTATTAAAAAAAATTAGTTTATATACACCCGGATATTTTAACTTTAATACTTCCAAATTCAATAAATCAGAAAGGACAATTTCTCCTTTTATAAAATTGTAAATTAATAGAAAAGAGTTAGAAAATCTAGTTGCGTCCCGCAGTGTTGATAATTCTTCTGAATTGAATATATCTGTGAGGCTATATTTTTTTTTTAGTAATATATTAAAAAGTTCTTTTTTGTCATTTTCTGCAACTCTATGAATCAACATATCATAAATTCTTTTTTGGATTATCTGTTTTTCAAAGTTTGGTAATTGAATTTCTAACTGAAAAATTTTCTCCAGGAAAAGTTCTGGATTATAGCTATTGATAGCTTTAATAGCACTAATAATATAATTTCGGTCATATGCCGCTATAAATACTGTATTTCCGAAATTAGCGCTATTCCTTATTAATTTTATTACTTGAACTATCTCTTCTTTATAAAGCCGATCAAGATCATCTATAAAAATTATAATCCTTTTGTTAATACTCTTTATAGCTGAATCTATTGCCTGAAATTCGGAAGAAACAGTTTCCTCTTTTTTGAACACACCAAGAATATTATTTAAACTATTATCACTAATACCAATTAATATATTGCTATACTTATTAATAAGTGGAGAAATATCAGAATTAAATTCGGAGAGCTTTAAACTAAGAGTATTAAAAAAATCTTTTATAATATTTTTAGAGTCCTGATTTATCCAAGGATTAATTTTGATAACTATATTCGAATTTTCATCTATATTTCGTTCTAATAAATCTATAAAAGTTGTTTTCCCAGAACCCCATTCACTTGAAATTCCAATTG
>JAHEEB010000315.1 GCA_024640925.1 Bacteroidota bacterium
GATCATTTATTACTTTTGAAATATACTGGCTGTTTACACCTGGTATAGACATAGAATCGATAAGTGATTTGATATTCTTCACATCAGTAGCAAACTCCTGTTCTACAACAATAAGCTTTTCAGTGTTTTTTATTTTCTCACGCAAAAATTTGTTTTCCTTTTCAGGTACCTTATAGTCAAAGAAAACGGCCATAATAACAATTAAAATTGTAAGTGCTAAAAGCAGCGTAAACCTTAAAATGGCTTTGTTGCGGTCTTGGGAATTAATTGGTTTCACTTTACTGAGTATATTAAATTTGTTACTAATCTAGTTAATTCTTTGTTATCTACCAAACAGACCTTTCTTCGGTTTGATTGTTTCTTCCTCGTAGCCACTGTAATCATTATTACTACTACTGTTACCGTTATTGTTATTACCAATGACATCTTCTTTAACAAACATATTGGTATCGATTTTCTTTCCAATATAATCGAGATCTGCCAGAACAGAGAATACTGGAGTGAGGGTAGTCATTAGATTTTCTGATGCTTGTATAGCTTGCCTTAAATCATAATGAACATAATTTAAATCAATCAGGTCATTCAAACATTTTTCAAAAGTGCCCTGGTTTAAATCGCACCACTCGGTAAGATAATTGAGCATTTCTTCTTTTCCGTTACCTTGCCATGTGTCAATGCTGTTTTTTATTGTACGGGCAAAAGAAACAACTTTTTCAATCAGATATAAAGGTGGCTGCCATTCTGCTCCCAGATTCATTCCGGCAAGGGCAGTAGAAACGAAACGAACTATTTGTTCTGAAAGGTAACTAATAGCCAGAGCCAATATGTTTTCCTGGTGTTTACTGCGGACTTTCTGAACAATTTTTAAAGAATCGGTTTCTAATGAACGAAAGCTTTTTTTAACGAGTTGCAAAAAGTTATTCAATCGTTCATTCGACCTGATTGCCAAACATGGCGGTACATAGGCGCTGTCGAAAATTATCTGGCCGCCTTTGAGACAAAAAACATGAAGAGGAATAACATAAGGTCCGGGTCCCTGAACAGATAAGTCTTTCCCCGAAATGACAGATAGACTGTAAGATGGCCTTGTAAAGGGCAATCGTGGAGGCTCCTCTGTAGGGTCAGAAACCCCCCAGTTGTCTGGCTTAAAGGGATTTACAGTAATAACGATAAAATAATCTCCGGTAGCAGAATTATCTGCAAAACCTGGAAAATCAAGCATTTTTATAAATGTCTCAGGTATTGTCCATTCTTTACCCGGAATATTAATGCGAATACCACCTGAGGTTATTGCAGAGCATCTCTTTAAGACAACTTTAATCACCTTCTGATTGTCAACATCGGCTCTTATTTCAAGGCTGCTAAGGTTATTGTCTAAAGGAATTAAGCCATATTTGAAAGGATTCAGGTCTAGTTGTCCTAAATCATTCAATCTTTCAGTCAGGTAAAGATCCTGTCCGATGAAATGGTCCTTGTTGATGCTCATTCCATCAACCCAGTTAACTGGCCAGTATTCAAATTCCACTGGTTTTATCATATGAATTAATTATTTAAGCTTTTTAATTTTTAAATCAACTCTGTTAAATTTCTTTGTTGTTTTGTCTTTATAGGAGTCCATTTCAGTAATAACCAACTCTTTACCTTTTACCAGACTCAGAAATTTAGAGCATGACATATTTTCTGAATTAACATTGAAAATAACACTTCTTGTTGTCAAATGATAATATATTTTATCTTCTCCTGCTTTTCCCCTGGAATAATCAACAAGCAACTTTTTGAATTCTTCATTACTGATTGGCTCATAAGGTTTTTCTACAGGTACAACTACTGGTGTGGGTGCTGGAGTTGGATCAGGTTTAGCTACAACTGGTGGTCTTTGTGGTTCTGGTCTTGGTCTTTCCACTCTGTTTTCTTTTTTAGAAACCACAATCGATTTGCTCGAAACAAATTTTTTGTTACCATTGATCACAAGGGTTATTTTATAAGTGCCTACTGATTTGTATTTATGAGTTGGATTTTTTGCTCTGGAATCAACTTTTTTGCTGTCACCAAAGGTCCATTCATAAGAAGTAGCATCGTCATTTTCACATGTAAACCGAACATTTTCTCCTACTGTAACTCCTGTTGGACAATCGAATCTCGGAATTACATCTTTTACTTTAGTAACAGGTTTTTCGGTTACAATTACTTCTTTTTGTGCATAACAAGAACCGTTGACAGTAAGTTCAATACTGTACTTCCCTGGTTTTTTATAAATATGAGCAGGTGACAATTCTGTGCTTTTAGCACCATCGCCAAAATTCCATTTACTTGATTTTACTTTAGGTGTTTTATTGTTAAAGCTTATCATTTCACCGGCGTAAATTTTGCTCTTGTCAACCGTGAATTCAACAACGGGACATTTTTCATAACCGGCCCACTGATAAACAAAGCCAGCTGCACCAATAAATATTACAACAGCAATTATGCGCACTACAATCGGGTCAATTATGTATTCTTTTTCAGTTTTTTTAGCTGCCATATTATTAATCTATTAAAATTTTGTTCATAAATATACGATAAGGATACGTATTATTTGACTTCTTTCCAAGCTGAAATAAAAAATCGTTGCACCACATCTTCGTTTCTTCGTTAAAACTGTATGTGTCATGCATAGTTAGATAAATATCAATACAGCGCAACAATCCTTTGTTATATTCGTCAGGAATAAGTGTACCTTTTTTAATCTCAACTTCCTTAAGGCTTCTGCCAAACCAGGAATATGCAAACGCTTTTAAATCCTCGTTTGTCACAATTCTTCCACGCGATAGCAAAGCCTGGCGATATGCATTAATCTGATCCTCCTGGCCAAGCTTATCTTGTCCGCCGCGTGTATTTGTTACAAAGGTTGTTGACCCTGTTTTTAATTCGCTTCCTTCAAACATTTCCAGTTTTGATTCTGCTGTAATATTATTGGTTACACCACCATAAGTGGTCCAGAACTCAATAAAAACATGGTCGTTTGTGGAGGTTCCTTCAAGATAAACAAAAACAGGTCTCTTTAATTCGGGACTTTTATTCATGTTCATCTCTAACTTCGAGACAACCTGGTGCAGAGTTCTTAAATCGTCTGTAACCGAAGGCAAATCGAGAAAGCGAAATGAAGCATTCTCATTTTTAACTTTTTCCAAAGCAGTTTGAAGTAGTTCACGGGCGCTTCGCTTGTCAAAGCTTTGGATTCCATCAGTACGAATAGTGTATGTTTTGGTTCTTTCTTCGGTGCCTGAATAAGAACGGTTTTCAAAATAAACATCCCCATTACTGTCTTCCACTTTTTTAAGGTCGAAGAAATAGTCATTATCTGTATTTAAGGGGATAAGATTCAGGTGTTCCCGCGATTTTACCACCATACGGCGAAGTACAAGATTAGCAACAGGAAAGGCATTGATTTGGCTTACCAGGTTGTCGATTATTTGAGGTTTTATTCCAACCTGGAATTTAATTTTAACCCAAACAATTTCCTGTGGTGTCTGATTCAATCCGGCTAATAGGTCTTTTGGGATTTCCGGACCCTGAGTCTCTTTGTTGCGATTTAACTTTGGTGAGTTGCTAACTTGCCAGAAAAACGATTTGTAGTTATCGGCAATGTTGTTCAAGCACTCGTCAAACCGGGTACTTTTTCCTTCAAGTACGTTATCGATAAGCCATTTATCGTCTTTGTTTTGTTCAAGACCTTCTTTTACAATAAGTGTTTGTCCATTTATCGACCACTCAGCAATTTTCATATTTCGCAGGAACGATTTTTTAAATTCAGTTCCACCAATATCAAAATAAAAATTCATTCCTTCGATCGATTCAACATCTTCATTCAGCCTAATTCCCAACCAAAGTACCGATTGTTCAGCCGAATTGTCGCTTGATATCTGAACAACTTTTCTTTCTTTGGTAGTACCACTTATAAAAAGACGATCACGAAATGCCATAAATTGGAGGTTCCCATCAAATAGCTTATAGCTACCGGCAGGGATAAAATATGTATTGGGCACTTCGGTAGTATACCTTCCGATTGATACAGGTTGACAAAAAAACCTTGTGTCTGGTGTTACTATATGAGTACTTTCAACAGGCATTGATCGTGCAATGGCATGAGAAGGATAAATTCCGGAACCAACTCCCGGATTCATCAGTTCGATTAACTTTTGTGTGACACGTACCTGCGAGGCTGATACTTCGCGTGATATACCTTCCAACTCTGAGGCACAGGCCTGTAATAGTAATCCAACCAACGGATCAAAGGCTGTTTCTTCCTCAATTACAGAATAACCCCACATTCGTGAAGCATTCTTGAGCATCCGGTCTTTTATCTGATCTGAGTTTTCTGCCATGGTATCCTAAACTATTAATAATATGAGAGTGGTCCAAGATAAAAGAATTCGAAATAAGTGAAAGGCTCATTAGTTTGTACTAAAATCGCTTTTATTTTTACTTCAATCCTTTTCTTTACCCTTTTTGAATCTAATAAGTGTGTAAGTTCTGACTGCGAAATGTTAACTGTTATCTCGAAGTTGTGAAGCCTTCTTTCGTATTTCTCAAGTACATGTAATAGCGAACGCTTTAATCCTTCTTTTAATCGGTTGTCTGTCATTGTGTTGTCGAAATCGTATTCCCAGATACTGCAACCAAAATCAGGATCTATCCTATATTCACCCATATACGTTGTAGTAATTAAATGGATGTATTGTGCAACAGATGTTTTTAAGTCGCACGAAGGATGGGCTTTCTGATCTTTTAGTGCCGAAAACCTGATAGGTAATGTATAATACCGATCTTTTAACATGATATTATTAAGTGTCAGTCAAACGTTATTCTGGTAACAAAAATATCTAAAAATATACAATAGAGAAAACCTTACACGAATAAACTTTCTTATCATATTATAAATTGTCCTTTTTTATATACTAATCCATGTCCTTCTAATTATGAAAAATGAATTTTTATTGACTACCATTTAATTAATAATACTTAGTTAAAATTTGAATATTCCGTTAAAAGTCTGGTTTATAATTGTTTGTATTGTTGAGTGTTTTTTAACCCTGGTTCCAATTCATTATAGAAGTAGAACCAACATAACCAACCAAGGCTAATCAGCAAAATATCAATATTTTGCGTGTTTGATTAGAATGAATTTGTCATTAGATAATATATGGATTAACCCCTTGATTAAGATTAAAAACTTATATGATTGCTTGTTTACAAATTAACAACTTCTAAATCGGGACTAATTCGGGGTTAACCAAACTAGATCAATAGTTTAGATTTGTATTTATATCTAAATTCGATTATTGTTTATTAATATGGGATAATCTTGATTTAAATGATTTTTTTTTTACAAAAAGTACGTAAAGAATTTTGAGATCAAATAAATTGTATATATAATTATAACTTGGATTTCTTTTAATAAAGAAGTCAATAAATGTCTCTTTGTATAAGATAATGTCTGTTACTGATATGTAGATAAATTTCCTTAATGGTAAAGATTATTCAAAATAAAATGGAAAAAAACGATAATAGAGAGATAAGTAAATTGAATATAACAACATTAAGGGATTTTATCAATTTCTGATTCTTTTAATATAAAGGTTGTATAAAAATTTTCATAAATAATAACAACTTAAAATTACATATTATGAAAAAAGCTCTACTAATTCTCAGTTTTGTTATCTCTTTGCTGGTACAAAATTATGGCCAGGCAACTATCTGTTGTGATCAAACTGTTTATGCCGGTACTGGCTTCTGGGAAATTTCATTGTCAGAGAATAGTTCAAGTGTTAGATGGTATTATAGTATTGACGGAAGTCCGTGGGAGGAAGATTTAGATTTCCAGGATCTATCATATATTTAT